>NZ_JBSFVR010000096.1:0-23130 GCF_053592415.1 Streptomyces sp. NPDC002690
CCGCGGTCCCACGGCCGACCCTGCTGGGCCGCCTGTCGCTGCCCGAGCGGACCTACCTGACGGACGCGCTGCGCACGGAGACGGTCGGCGCGGTCAGCGCTCACAGGGCCGCTCCCAGGTACGCCTGCTGCACGGTGGCGTCGGCGGTCACGGCTTCGGGGGTGTCCAGCGCGAGCAAGCTGCCGTGGTGCATGACGGCGAGCCGGTCGGCCAGCCCCAGCAGGACGTCCATGTGGTGCTCCACCATGAGTACGGTGCGGCCCTCGTCGCGGTGCAGGCCTCGGATCAGTTCGGTCAGGGCGGGGATCTCCTCGGCGCTGACGCCCGCCATCGGTTCGTCGAGCAGCATCAGCCGGGGCTCGCCGACCAGCAGGACGGCGAGTTCCAGCTTCCGCTTCTCCCCGTGCGAGAGGGAGCCGGCGAGGGCGTCGGCGCGGTGCTCCAGGCCGGTACGGGCGAGCACGTCGTCGACCTGCGTCCGGTAGCGGGAGGCCCGCCGCCAGATCCGGTACGAACCACCGCCCGCGGCCTGCGCCCCGAGCCGGACGTGCTCGGCGACGCTCATCGCGGGCCACAGGCTCGACGTCTGGAAGGTGCGGCCGAGTCCGCGCCGCGCCCGGGCGTGCGGGGCCTCGCCGGTGATGTCGGTGCCGTCCAGGACGACGTGGCCCGTGGTCGCCGGGACGAGGCCGCTGATCAGGTTGAACAGCGAGGTCTTGCCCGCCCCGTTGGGGCCGATGAAGGCGAGGAACTCGCCCTCCCGGACGTCGAGGGTGACGTCGGTGAGGATGGTCGCGCCGCCGACGGTCCAGCCGACGGACTCCAGAGCGAGGACGGTGGCACCGGGCGCCTGGGCACCCGGCCCGTCCCCGGGGTTCCGGGGTGTCGCGGTCATGGATCAGCCCGCCAGCGGCTTGACGGGAGGAACGACGTCGCCCATCGGGAGCTTCTTGATCAGCTCGGGGACCGCGCCGGCGCCGTTGCCCTTGAGCTTCGCCTGGAACATAGGCTGGAGCATGGCGTGGTCCTCGGCGCGGATCTGCTGCTCGCCCTTGACGCCTTCGAACGTCCAGCCCTCCAGGGCCTTCACCATGGCGTCCACGTCGTCGCCACCCTCCTCGACCGCGCGCACGATCATCTGCGCGGCGCTGAAGCCGTCCGGGGTGAACAGGTCGGGGGTGCCTCCGGCCTTCTCGACCGAGGCGGTCATGGCCTTCTCGGCCTCGGTGCCCGCCGCTCCGGCGAAGTAGTGCGCGAGGAAGGTGATCTTCTCGCCGCCGGCGCCGAAGACGGGGTACGAGGCGGTGCCCGCGAGCCCGGTGGTGACGGTGGAGGAGGCGAGGACGCCCTGTTGGTCGAGCGCCGTCCACAACGCGGGCGCGGTGGCACCCGCCCAGGCGACGAAGACCAGGTCGGGCCCGGCGGACTTGACCTGCCGGGCGAACGGGGTCAGGTCGGTGGCGCTCGGCGGTGCGAGCACCGACGACACCTGGGCGCCCTCACCTCCGAGGACCGCCTTGACCGCGGCCACGTTGGCCTGGCCGAAGGTGGAGTCCTGGGCGAGGACGGTGACCTTCTTGCCCTTGGCGTCGCCGAGCATCGCTGCGGCGGTCAGGGTGTCCTGGTAGGACTGCCGGCCCGACCGGAAGGTGTACTTGTTGATGCCGGTGACCGCGTCCGTGGCGGCGGGGCCGTCGATGAACAGCACCTTGTTCTGTGCGGCGAGCGGGGCCATCTGGAGGGCGATGCCGGAGTCGGTGCTGCCCGCGATGATCTTGGTGCCCTTGCCGATGAGATCCTTGGCCGCCGCGACCGCCTTGGAAGCGTCGCCCGCGTCGTCGCGCTCGGTCACCTCGATGGTCCGGCCGCCGGCCTTGCCGGTGCCCTTGGTGGCGTACTCCAGCCCGGCCTTGAAGCCCTCCATGTACTGCTTTCCGTAGGCGGCCAGCGGACCGGTCTTGGAGTAGACGAGGCCGACGTCGACGGTCTTGGCCCCACCGGAGTCCGACGTGTCGGAACCGGCCGTGCCCGCCTGGGCACAGCCCGAGGCGAGGAGGGCGGACAGTGCGAGGGCGGACACGGCGGTGAGGGTTCTGGTGCGGCGGGGGTGGGCTGAGTTGACGGACATCGGCCGGCTCCTGGGGAGTGGGGGCCGCACCGGTCCTGTCCCGGTCGTGCTCCCTGGAGCGGGGCACTTCTGCGCGGACGGCGGTGGCGGCGCGGTTTTCTGACGGTTGGGACGGTAAAAGTTGCCCACCGGCGCCGACATGGTGCCGTGCACCGCACCTGTGGCCCCGCTCATGTGCCCGGCCCACATGGCGGCGCCGTCCGGGGGACGGCGATCGTGTACGGCGGGCGGCCCGGGGCACCGCGTTCCGCACCGTCCGATCCCGCCCGGCACCCGGGCCGGCGCCCTTTCCGACACGGCGTACCGGCGGGCCGTTCGCCCGTCGAGCCCCTCGCCGTTGCCCTGGCCCGGGCCCCCTCTCCCCCGTACGGAAGCAGGCACAGAGACATGAGCATGGACAAGGTGGTGGACTCCGCCGCTCGGGCGGTGGCCGGCATTCCGGACGGCGCGTTGCTCGCCGTGGGCGGCTTCGGCGTGTGCGGCATCCCCTCCGCGCTGATCGCCGCCCTCGTGGAGGCCGGTACCGGCGGCCTCCGGGTCGTCTCCAACAACTGCGGCCTCGACGACTGGGGCCTCGGACTGCTGTTGCGCGCCGGGCGCATCGTCCGGATGACGTCGTCGTACGTCGGGGAGAACAAGGAGTTCGCCCGCCAGTACCTCTCCGGGGAACTGGAGGTGGAACTCACCCCGCAGGGCACGCTGGCCGAGCGGCTGCGCGCGGGCGGGTCGGGCATCCCCGCGTTCTTCACCCCCGCCGGTGTCGGCACGCAGGTGGAGGAGGGCGGCCTGCCCTGGCGGTACGCCTCGGACGGCACGGTCGCGGTGGCGTCGCCGCCGAAGGAGGTACGGGAGTTCCGCGGCGGGCGCTATCTGCTGGAGGAGGCGATCACCGCCGACTTCGCCCTGGTGCGCGCCGCCGTGGCCGACCGTCACGGCAACTGCGTCTTCCACGCCGCCGCCGCGAACTTCAACCCGCTCGCGGCGATGGCCGGCCGCGTCACGCTGGTCGAGGCCGAGCGGATCGTGGAGCCGGGCGAACTGGACCCCGGCGCGGTGCATCTGCCGGGCGTCTTCGTGGACCACGTGGTCGCCGCCGACCCGGAGGACCGCCGCGTCGAACGCCGTACGGTCCGCGCCGTGCGGGTACCGATCGCCCCCACCGTCCCGACCACCACCGAGCCCGCCGCCGCGGCGGCGAAGGAGAACCGACATGCCTCTCGACCGTGACCAGCTCGCCGCCCGGGCCGCCCGGGAACTCCTCGACGGGAGTTACGTGAACCTGGGCATCGGCCTGCCCACGCTGATACCCGGACACCTTCCGGAGGGCGTGCACGTGGTGCTGCACTCCGAGAACGGCATCCTCGGCGTCGGCCCGTACCCGGTCGCCGGGGAGGAGCATCCGGACCTGATCAACGCGGGCAAGGAGACGGTGACGGTGCTGCCGGGCGCCGCCTACTTCGACTCGGCGCTCTCCTTCGGCATGATCCGCGCGGGCCGCATCGACGTCTCCGTACTCGGTGGGATGCAGGTCTCCGCCCGGGGCGACCTGGCCAACTGGACCGTGCCCGGGAAGATGGTGAAGGGGATGGGCGGGGCGATGGACCTCGTGCACGGGGCCCGGCGCGTCCTGGTGGTGATGGAGCACACCGCGAAGGACGGCACTCCGAAGATCGTCGAGGAGCTGACGCTGCCCGCCACCGGGCGCGGAGTCGTCCACCGGATCATCACCGATCTGGCCGTCGTCGACGTGACCGAGGACGGCCTGGTCCTGATGGAGTGCGCCGAGGGCGTGAGCGAGGAGGAGGTCCGCGCGGCGACGGGGGCACGACTCCTCGCGCCGGCGGAGGTCTGACGCCCCGCCACCGCGATCTCTCCGGGCCTCCAGATGCGGTTCGGACTGCTGGGGTCCCGGCGATTCGGCTATCAGGAGAAAAGGCACCGATCCACGGAAAATCATTTGCCCGGAACCGGTAGGAGAGGCAAACCTTACTGTTTGCCCCTCACCACTTCGGTAGCCCCGTCGCCGGTGGACTCCGTACTTCCGATTCTTGGGACCTCATGCAGATTCGTGATCTTCCGTACCAGGACCCCGGCGATCCTGACGTCCGGTCCGGCCCCCGCTTCCTCGTCTGGATCGGCCGCAACCAGCTCAAGGGACAGCTCTTCTCGCTCTCCTGGGGGCTGTTCCACCAACTGGCCCTGGCCGGGCTGCCGCTGGCGGCCGGTCTCGCGGTGCAGGCGGTGATCGACCGTTCCGGCGGGCGGCTCGCTCTGTCCGGGGGCATGATCCTGCTCCTCGGCATCGGCATCGCGGTCGGCGACACCATGCTCCACCGCACCGCTGTCGCCAACTGGATCACCGCCGCCGCCCGGGTGCAGCAGCTCCTCGCCCGGCGGACCGCCGAACTCGGCTCCGCGCTGACCCGCCGGGTCGCGGCCGGCGAAGTGGTCGCGGTCTCCACGGGGGACGTGGAGAAGATCGGCTGGTTCGTCGAGGCGCTCTCCAGGTTCGCCGCGTCGGCGGTCGCCCTCGTGCTGATCTGCGTCGGCCTGGTGCTGTATCTGCCGTCGCTCGGCTTCCTGGTGGCGCTCTCCGTACCCGTACTCGCTCTGGCGATGCTGCCGTTGCTGCCCCGGGCGACCCGGCGGGCCGACCTCCAGCGGGAGAAGGCGGGCAAGGCCACCGAGCTGGCGTCGGACACCGTCGCCGGGCTGCGGGTGCTGCGCGGCATCGGCGGCGAGGAACTCTTCCTCGGCCGCTACCGCCGCGCCTCGCAGGAGGTCCGCGGCGCGGCCGTGCACAGCGCCCGCATGTGGTCCCTGATATCCGCCGTCCAGGTGCTGTTGCCCGGCCTGCTGCTGATCGCGCTGGTCTGGTACGGAGCCGGGCTGGCCCGTGACGGGGAGATCGAGGTGGGGCAGCTGGTCACCGTGTTCAACTCCGCGATGCTGCTGCTGTATCCGCTGCGGACGGTGGAGGAGATCGCCATGGCCTACTCCTTCTCCCGTCCCTCCGCCCAGCGCGCCGTCCGGGTCCTGTCGCTGCGTCGGGACGCGCGGCAGGACGAGCGCCCCGCCGCGGCCGGGACCGAGCTGCCCTCCGGCGATCTGTACGACCCGGTCACCGGTCTGCTGGCCTCCGCGGGGCTCTTCACCGCCGTGGTCTGCGGGGACCCGGACGAGGCGGGACGGCTGGCAGAACGACTCGGCGGCCACGCCCCCGCCGAGGACACGGGGGACGGTGCCGGGGAAGGAATCGCGGTGCCGTCCGTGCTGCTGGGCGGCAGCGCGCTCGACGAACTGCCGCTGGAGCGGGCGCGTACCGCCGTCCTGGTCCAGGACAAGGACCCGGTGCTGCTCTCCGGCACGCTGCGGGAGCTGCTCGACGTGCCGGCTTCGGGAGCGGTGCGCGCCGAGGACGCGCTGTCGGCCGCCTACTGCGACGACGTGCTGGACGCGCTGGCCCAGGCGTCCGTCGACACGGACGGCGACCCGATGAAAACGCGCATCACCGAGCGCGGCCGTTCGCTCTCCGGTGGGCAGCGGCAACGGTTGGCGCTGGCACGCTCGCTGGTCACCGACCCCGAGGTGCTGGTACTCGACGAGCCGACCTCGGCCGTTGACTCGCACACGGAGGCCAGGGTCGGCGCCGGGATCAGGGAACTGCGCCGGGGCCGCACCACGGTGGTGTTCTCCTCCTCCCCGCTGCTGCTGGACCTCGCCGACCGGGTCGCGCTGGTCCACGCCGGGTCCGTCGTAGCGGTTGGACCGCACCGCGAACTCCTGCTCACCGACCCGCTCTACCGCTCGGTCGTCACCCGGGAGACCGAGGACGAGGCGGCGGCCTCACCGACCGGACCGCCGTACGGCACCGGGACGGGCAGCGCCACCGACGAGCTGAACAGCCTCCGGGAAGCCGGAGAGATCGAGGAGAGGGCATGATCGGCCTCGCACCACCGTCGTACGACCCGGCCGCGCCGACGACGGCCACCACCCTGCCGGTGGGCTCCGCCGCCACCGTGCGGGCGTACGTCCGCGACCTGCTGCGCCGTCATCGCCGTGCGTTCGCCGTGCTCGTCGGCGCCAACGTGGTCGCGGTGGTCGCGTCCATCGTCGGCCCGTACCTGCTGGGCGGGCTGGTGGAGGACCTGGCGGACGGGGCCGCCGACCTGCACTTGGGGCGGACGACCGCGATCTTCGCGGCGGCCCTGCTGATCCAGGCGCTCTTCACCTGGACGATGCGGCTGCGCAGCGCGATGCTCGGCGAGGAGATGCTCGCCGACCTGCGCGAGGACTTCCTCGTACGCGCGGTGGGACTGCCGCCCGGAGTGCTGGAGCGGGCGGGCACGGGCGACCTGCTCTCGCGGATCACCACGGACATCGACCGGCTGGCCAACGCCATGCGCGAGGCCGTTCCGCAGCTCGTCATCGGGGTGGTCTGGGCGGGCCTGCTGATCGGCGCGCTCACCGTGACGGCGCCGCCGCTGGCGCTCGCGGTCCTGGTCGCCCTGCCGTTGCTGCTCACCGGGTGCCGCTGGTACTTCAAGCGGGCGCCTTCGGCGTACCGCTCGGAGTCCGCGGGGTACGCCGCGGTGGCGGCGATGCTCGCGGAAACGGTGGACGCGGGGCGGACCGTGGAGGCCCACCGGCTCGGCGCGCGCCGGGTGGCGCTGTCGGAGCGACGGGTCATGGAGTGGACCCGTTGGGAGCGGTACACGCTCTTCCTGCGCTCGGTGCTCTTCCCGGTCATCAACCTCACGTACGTGACGATCCTCGGCACCGTACTGATGCTGGGCGGCTGGTTCGTCCTGGAGGGATGGATGACCGTCGGCCAGCTGACGACCGGTGCGCTGCTGGCGCAGATGCTGGTCGATCCCCTGGGGCTGGTCCTGCGCTGGTACGACGAGTTGCAGGTGGCGCAGGTGTCGCTGGCGCGGCTGGTGGGGGTGCGCGACATCGAGCCGGACGCCGGTGACGAGTCGGTCCGTCCCGAGGGCCGGGAGGTCCGGGCGGACGAGGTCCGGTTCGGTTACCGGTCCGGGGTGGACGTGCTGCACGAGGTGACGCTGGACGTGGCCCCGGGCACCCGGATCGCACTGGTCGGCCCGTCCGGGGCGGGCAAGTCCACCCTGGGCCGTCTGCTGGCGGGCATCTACGCGCCGAGGACGGGCGAGGTGACGCTCGGCGGCGCGGAGCTGTCCCGGATGCCCGCGGAACGGGTGCGCGAGCACGTCGCACTCGTCAACCAGGAGCACCACGTGTTCGTCGGTTCGCTCCGCGACAACCTCCTGCTGGCGCGGACCGGCGCCGAGGACGCCGCACTGTGGGCGTCGCTCGCGGCGGTGGACGCGGACGGCTGGGCGAGGGCGCTGGAGGAAGGTCTGGACACCGCTGTGGGTTCGGGCGGCCTGGCGCTGACCCCGGCGCAGGCCCAGCAGATCGCGCTGGCGCGGCTGGTCCTGGCCGATCCGCACACTCTGGTGCTGGACGAGGCGACCTCGCTGCTGGACCCGCGTGCGGCCCGGCATCTGGAGCGGTCGCTCGCCCGGGTGCTCGAAGGCCGGACGGTGGTGGCCATCGCGCACCGGCTGCACACCGCGCACGACGCGGACGTGATCGCGGTCGTGGAGAAGGGCCGGATCAGCGAACTCGGCAGCCACGACGAGCTGGTCGCGGCGGGCGGCGCCTACGCGGCGCTTTGGCGGTCCTGGCACGGGTGAGCCCCGCGGGGCTCCCCCCTTGTCACCCCCGGGGTGAGCCCCGCCCGCCTCACGGCCCGCCCGTCCTCGTGCCCGGCCGGCTTCCGCCCCGCCCCGCCTCACACGGCGTCGGCTGGTCGTGTGCGCGGGGAGTAACCCCGCGCACCCGCAGCGCGTCACCATCCGGAAATTCGCTCTTCCTACGGTGCTGTTCTCGGGATCACCGCCTCGCGGCGACCGGTCCCGCCCGGTAAGGCACGCACGCGGGGTGGGGGTTCGGTGACATCTGGCTCGGACGACGGCAGCGTCCGTACGGTCTGTTCGTACTGCGGCGTGGGCTGCGGGATCGTACTCGACCTGGTACGGGACCCGGCCGACGGGCGCCGCCGGGTGGCCAAGGCGTACGGGGACAAGTCGCACCCCGCCAACTCGGGTCGGCTGTGCACCAAGGGGGCTACCAGTGCCGACCTGATGTCGGCGCCCGGGCGGGTGGGCAGGGCGCTGGTGCGCGCCGAGCGGGGCGCCGAACCGGTGGACACGGACGTCGACGAGGCGGTCGCCATGGTGGCGGGCCGGCTGCGGGCGATCCTGGACGAGCACGGGCCGGACGCGCTGGCCTTCTACGTCTCCGGGCAGATGTCGCTGGAGGCGCAATACCTGGCGAACAAGCTGGCCAAGGGCTTCGTCCGCACCAGCCGGATCGAGTCCAACTCGCGGCTGTGCATGGCGTCGGCGGGCACCGGATACAAGCTGTCGCTCGGCGCAGACGGCCCGCCCGGTTCGTACCAGGACTTCGACCGCGCGGACGCGTTCTTCGTCATCGGCGCGAACATGGCCGACTGCCACCCCATCCTCTTCCTGCGCATGATGGACCGGGTGAAGGCGTCCGGCGCCAAGCTGATCGTCGTGGACCCGCGCCGCAACGCCACCGCCGACAAGGCCGATCTCTTCCTGCGGATCAAGCCGGGCACCGATCTCGCCCTGCTCAACGGCCTGCTGCACCTGCTGGTGGAAGGCGGCCACACCGACGAGGAGTTCATCGCCGCCTTCACCGAGGGCTGGGAGGAGATGCCCGCCTTCCTCGCGGAGTACACGCCCGACCGGGTCGCGGAGATCACCGGCATCCCGGAGGCAGACATCCGGCTGGCCGCGCGGTGGATCGGCGAGGCCGGGGAGTGGATGAGCTGCTGGACCATGGGCCTGAACCAGTCGACCCACGGGACGTGGAACACCAACGCGCTGGTCAATCTGCACCTCGCCACCGGTGCGATCTGCCGCCCCGGCTCAGGCCCGTTCTCGCTGACCGGCCAGCCCAACGCCATGGGCGGGCGCGAGATGGGCTACATGGGCCCGGGCCTGCCCGGCCAGCGGTCCGTGCTGGTCGACGCCGAGCGGTCCTTCACCGAGAAGCTGTGGCGGATACCCGAGGGTTCGCTGCGTACCGAAACCGGGCGCGGCACGGTGGAGATGTTCGAGCAGTTGGCCGCCGGTGACATCAAGGCGTGCTGGATCATCTGCACCAACCCGGTCGCCTCGGTGGCCAATCGCAGGACGGTCATCGCCGGCCTGGAGGCCGCCGAACTCGTCGTCACCCAGGACGTGTTCGCCGAGACGGAGACCAACGCCTACGCGGACGTGGTGCTGCCCGCGACGCTGTGGGCGGAGTCCGACGGGGTCATGGTCAACTCGGAGCGCAACCTCACCCTGGTCCAGGGGGTCGTCGATCCGCCCGGTCAGGCCCTGCCCGACTGGCGGTTGATCGCGCGGGTGGCCTGCGCGATGGGGTTCGCGGACGGGTTCACGTACTCCTCGGCGGAGGAGGTGTTCGAGGAGCTCAAGCAGGCGTGGAACCCGGCGACCGGCTGGGACCTGCGCGGTGTGACGTACGACCGGCTGCGCGACACCCCGGTCCAGTGGCCGGCGCCGGCCACCGACGGACCGGACCGCAACCCGGTCCGCTATCTCAACGACGGTGTGAGCCAGACCCTGCTGGAGCGGGAGGACGGCACCCGCCCCCGTCTCGCGTTCCCCACCGCGAGCGGACGCGCCCGCTTCTTCGCCCGGCCGCACCTGCCCGCGGCCGAACTCCCCGACGACGACTTCCCGTTCCTGCTCAACACGGGCCGGTTGCAGCACCAGTGGCACACGCTGACCAAGACCGGAAAGGTGGCCAAGCTGACCAAGCTGAACCCCGGACCGTTCGTGGAGGTCCACCCCGAGGACGCGGCGCGGCTCGGTGTGGCGGCCGGCGATCACCTGGAGGTCACCTCCCGGCGCGGGCGTGCCGTCCTGCCCGTGGTGGTCACCGACCGGGTCCTGCCGGGCACCGCGTTCGCTCCCTTCCACTGGAACGACCTGTTCGGCGAGTACCTCAGCGTCAACGCCGTCACCAACGACGCCGTCGACCCGCTCTCCTTCCAGCCGGAGTTCAAAGTCTGTGCCGTCAGCCTCGCCCGGACGGCCGCCCCCGTCCCGGCGGGCCGCCCGAGCACCGAACCGGAGACCACACCCGTGAACCTGCTCCCCGCACCCGTGGCCCCCGCCGCGACCGCCGCCCCGGCCGGCTCCCCCGTCCTGGCGCTCGCCGCCCTGCTCGGCCTCCCCGAGCTCGCTCCGCCTCCGCTCGCCGAGCCGGAGCGCCGCTATCTGTCCGGTTACCTCTCCGGGCTCGCCGCCGCCCCGCCGGCCGCGGGCGTACCGGTCCTGCCGCCGGACGCGCCCTTCGACTCCGGCCACGCGCTCTGGGTCGACGGCGTCCTCGCGGGGATGTTCTCCCGCACTGCGGCAGCGGACCACACGTCCGCACCGGGTCGCGCCCCGGCCGGGATACCGGGCCCAAAGGGCGCTCCGGCCGGCGAAGCCGCCGCACCCGGCCGCCGCCTGCTCCTCCTGTGGGCCTCGCAGACCGGCAACGCCGAGGAGTTCGCCCAGGGCGCCGCGGCGCACCTCACGATGGCGGGCCGTACCCCCGAACTCCTGGCCATGGCGGAGGCGACACCCGCGCACCTCACCCCCGGGACCGACGTCCTCCTCGTCACCAGCACGTTCGGCGACGGCGAAGCCCCGGACAACGGCAGCGACTTCTGGCAGAACCTCTCGGTCGAGGAGGCCGTACGGCTGGAAGGGGTCAGGTACGCGGTACTCGCCCTCGGCGACTCCTCCTACGACGACTTCTGCGGCCACGGCCGCCGGCTGGACGAGCGTTTCGCCGCCCTCGGTGCCACCCGCCTCGTCCCCCGCGCCGACTGCGAACCCGACTTCGGGGAGCGGGCCGAGCAGTGGCTGGGCCAGGTACTCACCGCCCTGACCGAAGCGGAAGGAGGGGCCGGCGACGGGCGTCCCGGCCCCGCGGGCCCGGCCGGGGCCGCGTCCCCCGTCGCTTCCGCGCCGGCCGCCCCGCGATTCGTCACCGCTCCGGCCGGCTACACGAGAACCTCGCCGTTCGCCACCCTTCTCGTCGGCAACAGGCTGCTGAGCCTGCCCGGTTCGGGCAAGGAGGTGCGGCAGTTCGCCTTCGACACCCGTGACGGCGAACTCGCCTACGACGCCGGGGACGCGCTCGGCGTCTGGCCGGCCAACAGCGCTGGGCTCACCGCCGAGTGGCTGGCGCTCACCGGCCTCGACCCCGACGAGCCGGTGGACCTCGGTGACGGCGGGCCGCTCACGCTGGAGGAGGCGCTGCGCACCCGGCTGGACATCTCCCGTGTCAGCACCGGCCTGCTGCGGTTCCTGATGGAGCGCACCGACAGCCACGAGCTGAAGCGGCTGCTGCGCCCCGACAACAAGGACGCGCTGGCCAAGTGGAGCTGGGGCCGGCAGGCGGCCGACGCGGTCGCCGAGTTCCCGGTGCGCGCCTCGGCGGCGGAGTGGACCGGAGCGCTCAAGCGCCTCCAGCCGCGGCTGTACTCGATCTCCTCCAGTCCGCTGGCCCACCCCGGCGAGGTACGCCTCACCGTCTCGGTCGTCCGCTGGGCCAACCGGCTCGGCCGCGACCGCAAGGGCGTCTGCTCCACCTATCTCGCCGACCACGCCGACGACGGCCCGGTGCAGGTTTTCGTACAGCGCTCCCCGCATTTCCGCCCGCCGACGGACCCGTCCACACCGATGATCATGGTCGGCCCCGGCACCGGAGTGGCTCCCTTCATCGGGTTCCTGGAGGAACGGCAGGCGCGCGGCCACTCGGGCCCCAACTGGCTCTTCTTCGGCGAGCAGCGCCGGGCCACCGATTTCTACCACCGTCAGGACCTGGAGGCGTACAAGGCGTCGGGGCACCTCGACCGCCTCGACCTCGCCTTCTCCCGCGACCAGCGCAACAAGGTGTACGTCCAGGACCGGATGCGTGAGCACGGACCCCGCCTCTGGCAGTGGCTGAGCAACGGCGCCCACTTCTACGTGTGCGGCGACGCCGGTCGCATGGCCAAGGACGTCGACCGGGCGCTGCGGGACATCGTCGCCACTCACGGCTCCATGGACGCCGACGAGGCCGCCGCCTACGTCAGGCGCCTGGCGGCGGACAAGCGCTACGTCCGTGACGTCTACTGAAGAAAGCGGCGGGGCCGGTCGTTGGCCCGTTCGGGTAGCGCCCGGTTCCGTTGGCCCGTCGGGGCCCCCAGGCCCGATTCACCGGGCCGGGAGGCGCGTTCAGGGGTCTGCGGTGAGGATGTGAGGTGACCCGCCCGGACTTCGGGGCAGGTGAGACACGACCGCGTAGCCTTGAGAAGGGACGCACACCGTGGCACCACCCAGGATTCTCGTCGTCGGCGCCGGCTTCGCCGGGGTCGAGTGCGTGCGCCGACTGGAGCGTCGGCTCTCGCCGGGAGAAGCGCAGATCACGCTCGTCACGCCGTTCTCGTACCAGCTCTACCTGCCGCTCCTGCCGCAGGTCGCCTCGGGCGTGCTCACCCCCCAGTCGGTGGCCGTGTCGCTGCGGCGCAGCAGCCGTCACCGCACCCGGATCGTGCCGGGCGGGGCTATCGGCGTGGACACCAAGGCGAAGATCTGCGTGATCCGCAAGATCACGGACGAGATCGTGAACGAGCCGTACGACTACATCGTGCTCGCCGCCGGAAGTGTGACCCGGACGTTCGACATCCCCGGTCTGCTGGACAACGCCCGGGGTATGAAGACGCTCGCCGAGGCCGCGTTCGTACGGGACCACGTCATCGAGCAGCTCGACGTCGCGGACGCCAGTCAGGACGAGGCGGAGCGCGCCTCGCGGCTCCAGTTCGTCGTGGTGGGCGGCGGATACGCCGGGACCGAGACGGCGGCCTGTCTGCAGCGGCTGACCACCAACGCCGTGAAGCACTACCCGCGGCTGGACCCGAAGCTGATCAAGTGGCACCTGATCGACATCGCCCCGAAGCTCATGCCGGAGCTGGGCGACAAGCTCGGTGTCAGTGCCATGAAGATCCTGCGCAAGCGCGGCATCGAGGTGTCGCTGGGCGTGTCGATCGCGAAGGCGGACCGGGAGGAGGTCACCTTCACGGACGGCCGGGTGCTGCCCTGCCGCACCCTGATCTGGACGGCCGGTGTGGCCGCGAGCCCGCTGATCGCCACGCTGGGCGCGGAGACCGTGCGCGGCCGGCTCGCGGTGAATCCGGAGATGGCGCTGCCGGGCGCCGACGGGGTGTTCGCGCTGGGGGACGCGGCCGCGGTGCCCGATCTCGCGAAGGGCGACGGCGCGGTCTGCCCGCCGACCGCCCAGCATGCGATGCGCCAGGGCCGGATCGTGGCGGACAACGTCCTCGCCTCCCTGCGCGGCAGCACGCTCCAGCCGTACGTGCACAAGGACCTGGGTCTGGTCGTGGACCTCGGTGGCCGGGACGCGGTCTCCAAGCCGCTCGGCATCGAACTGCAGGGCATCCCCGCCCAGGCGGTGGCGCGCGGCTACCACTGGTCCGCGCTGCGGACGAACGTCGCGAAGACCCGGGTGATGACCAACTGGCTGCTGAACGCGGTGGCCGGTGACGACTTCGTCCGTACCGGTTTCCAGGCGCGCAAGCCGGCGACGCTGCGGGACTTCGAGTACACGGACGCCTATCTGAGCCCCGAGGAACTCCTCGCGCGCACGGAGTCCGCCGCGAAGCGGAAGTGACACCCCAGGACCACGACTGCCGGAAGGCGCCGCCGGGAGACCACCCGGGCGGCGCCTTCCGGCGTGTGCGCCCCGGGTGTGCGCGGGCCCCTCGGGTCTGTCCTCAGCTCCGTCCGGCGAGCACGGTGGCGACGGTGTCGGCCTCCTGCGGACGCTTGTCCTCGCGGTAGCGCAGAACCCGGGCGAAGCGCAGGGTGACGCCGGCCGGATAGCGCGTGGAGCGCTGGAGCCCGTCGTAGGCGATCTCCACGACGAGTTCGGGGCGGACGGTCACCACGTGCCCGTCGTCGCCGGTGGAGAGCGCGAGCAGGCGTTCGGTCTGCCAGGCGAGCAGCTGGTCGGTGAGCCCTTTGAAGGTCTTGCCGAGCATGACCGGCTCTCCGTCGGGGCCCAGCGCGCCGAGGTGCAGGTTGGAGAGTTTCCCGGTGCGGCGGCCACTGCCCCACTCGACGGCCATCACCAGCAGGTCGAGGGTGTGCACGGGCTTGATCTTGAGCCAGGACGCGCCCCGGCGGCCGGCGCTGTAGGGGGCGGCGAGGTCCTTGACGACCACTCCCTCGTGGCCGCGTTCCAGGGTCGCGGCGAAGAAGGCGTCGGCGGCGTCCCGGGACGCCGGGTCCGAGGGGTCGGTCACCAGGGTGCGGCGTACCCGCATGTGTTCGGGTACCAGCCGGGCGAGAGCCGCGTGCCGTTCGGTGAGCGGCCGGTCCAGGAGGTCTTGGTCGTCCACGAGCAGAACGTCGAAGAAGACCGGGACCACCGGGAGCTGTGCCGCCGCGCGTGCCACCTCACGGCGGGAGCCCACCCGGGCGGCGATCTCCTGGAAGGGGCGCGGCCGGCCGTCCGGGCCGAGCGCGATCACCTCGCCGTCGAGGACGAAGCGTTCGCCGGAAAGGCCGGCGACGGCGGTCACCAGGTCGGGGAGCCGGTCGGTGATGTCGTCGAGGGTGCGGGTGAAGGCGCGTACGCCCGAGCCGTCCCGGTGCACCTGTACGCGGATGCCGTCGAGCTTCTCCTCGATCGCGCAGCCGCCGAGCTTGTCGAGCGCCTCCGCGACCGAGCCCGCGGTGTGCGCGAGCATCGGGTGGACGGGGCGTCCCACGGTGAGCCGGAAGCGGGCGAGGGCCTCGGGGCCGTCCGCGAGCAGGGCGACCGCCACGTCTTTCAGCGAGCCGGCGAGCATGACGGCCCGGCGTACGTCGGGCCCAGCCGCGCCGGACGCGCGGGCCAGTGCGTCCACGGCGATGGCGTCCAGGGCGCCCTGGCGCAGCTCGCCCAGGATCAGGGCTCGCAGGAAGTGCTGCTCGTCGCCGGTGGCCGTGCCCAGCAGGGCGCGCAGCCGCTCCGCGCGTGCGGCCCGGGAGCCGGGGCCGGTCAGCGCTCCGATCGCGGTCAGTTCGGCGTCGGTGTGCGCGAGGGTGAGGGTGGGCGAGGCGGCGGGTGCGACCGGATCGCCGAGGGTGGACCAGCCGATGCCGAGCCGCCCCTGGGGCAGCCGTCCGGCGAGGTACAGGACGGCGATCGGTACGTCCTCGGGGGCCGCGTCCCGGAAGAGGTCGGCCAGCAGTTCGACCTTCCGGTTCCTGGCGGGGTCCCCGGCGACCTGGAGCGAGACCTGGGCGAGCCGGATGAACAGCATGAGCCCATGGTCCTACGGGGTCGCGCCGGCCGCCCGGAGAGGAAACCGGGGCTGGAGGGTGCGCGCGGACCGGATCAGATGATGTTGAGAGCGCCCGCCGCGCCGATTCCCCCGAGCACCATGAACACGGGCATCAGCACCTTCAGCTCCACCCAGCTGCCGGCCCGGAACCGCATGGCCTTCGGCGGACCCAGCGCGTACCAGCGCTTGCGGCCGAGCGGGATGGGCCAGAGGATCGGGCAGCCCGAGACGGTCAGCGCGTCCCCGATGTCGTGCACGAGGGCCCCGAGCAGGATCGGCAGCCCGAGCCACATGTACTCCTGGCCGGGTGCGTCGAAGAACCAGTTCGAGCCGTGACCGGGCTGGTCCAGCACGCCCGCGAGAATCCAGGCGCTGGTCGCCCCGAGCAACCAGACGAGGACGTCGCTGGAGACGCGGGCGGCCCGCCAGAGCAGCCCTTCGACGGCGAGCACCAGGTGGACGAAGAGGATCGCGAGGACCGCCCAGCGTCCACCGAGGATCGCGGCGCCGGACGCCGCCGCGCCGGTGAGGACGGCCCACAGCCAGGTGTGGGTCAGGGTCCGGTGGCCGCCGTTGCGCCGGGGGTCGCCGGGGCCCCGGGTGGCCTTGTAGACGGCGTGCGAGAGCTTGTCGACGACCTCGCAGACCCCCTTGGAGACCGGTCCGAAGGCCCGGGAGATGGTGGCCGACTTGTGGTCCAGGTCCGGGGCGAGCGCGGCACCCGCCGTGATCAGCGCCCCGACGACCAGGACGGGCCAGGGCATGGTGTGACCCGCGGCGGCGGCAGCCGCCCCCACCCCGAGCCAGGCCGCCGCCCCGGACAGTGAGTGTGCCGGTCCCATCATGGTCTTTTCCGCCCCCAGAACTCGGTGCGGCCGACGCCGTTGCGGCGCGGCCGAGTTGAGTGAAGAGCGTACCGCCCGTGATCTTCGTACGGCCGCCCGGTTCCCTCATCGGGGCGGAAGGCAGGCAAGATGGGGGCGTGACCCTTATCGATCAGCTGCCCCCCACCGCAGACCCGGACGCTCTCTTCGAGGCTTTCTCCTCGTGGACCGAGAGTCAGGGAATCGTCCTCTACCCCGCTCAGGAGGAGGCGCTGATCGAGGTGGTCTCCGGGGCGAACGTCATCCTGTCCACGCCGACGGGCTCGGGCAAGAGCCTGGTCGCGGCCGGTGCGCACTTCACGGCGCTGGCCCAGGACAAGGTCACCTTCTACACCGCGCCGATCAAGGCGCTGGTCTCGGAGAAGTTCTTCGACCTGTGCAAGCTCTTCGGCACGGAGAACGTCGGGATGCTGACGGGCGACGCCTCGGTCAACGCCGACGCGCCCGTCATCTGCTGCACGGCGGAGGTGCTGGCTTCGATCGCGCTGCGCGACGGCAAGTACGCCGACATCGGCCAGGTCGTGATGGACGAGTTCCACTTCTACGCGGAGCCCGACCGCGGCTGGGCGTGGCAGATCCCGCTGCTGGAGCTCCCGCAGGCCCAGTTCGTCCTGATGTCGGCGACCCTCGGCGACGTCGCGATGTTCGAGAAGGACATCACCCGTCGCACCGGTCGGCCGACCTCGGTGGTGCGCTCGGCGACCCGTCCGGTGCCGCTCAGCTACGAGTACCGGCTCACGCCGATCACGGAGACGCTCACCGAGCTGCTGGACACCCGGCAGTCCCCCGTCTACATCGTGCACTTCACGCAGGCCGCCGCCGTGGAGCGGGCGCAGTCGCTGATGAGCATCAACATGTGCAGCAAGGAGGAGAAGGAGAAGATCGCCGATCTGATCGGCAACTTCCGCTTCACCACCAAGTTCGGCCAGAACCTCTCCCGGTACGTGCGGCACGGCATCGGGGTCCACCACGCCGGCATGTTGCCCAAGTACCGCCGCCTGGTGGAGAAGCTCGCGCAGGCGGGTCTGCTGAAGGTGATCTGCGGTACGGACACGCTCGGCGTCGGGGTCAACGTCCCCATCCGCACGGTGCTGTTCACGGCGCTCACCAAGTACGACGGCACCCGGGTGCGGACGCTGCGGGCGCGTGAGTTCCACCAGATCGCGGGCCGCGCCGGACGGGCCGGTTTCGACACGGCCGGGTTCGTGGTGGCGCAGGCCCCCGAGCACGTCATCGAGAACGAGAAGAACGTCAAGAAGGCGGGCGACGACCCGAAGAAGAAGCGCAAGGTCGTCCGCAAGAAGGCCCCCGAGGGCTTCGTGGCCTGGTCGGAGACGACCTTCGACAAGCTGATCCAGTCCGACCCCGAGCCGCTCACCTCGCGCTTCCGGGTCACCCACACCATGCTGCTGTCGGTGATCGCCCGCCCCGGCAACGCCTTCAAGGCGATGCGCCACCTGCTGGAGGACAACCACGAGCCGCGCCGGGCCCAGTTGCGGCACATCCGGCGCGCCATCGCCATCTACCGCTCGCTGCTCGACGGCGGTGTGGTGGAGCAGCTCGCGGAGCCGGACGCCGAGGGCCGGATCGTGCGGCTGACCGTGGACCTCCAGCAGGACTTCGCGCTGAACCAGCCGCTGTCCACGTTCGCGCTGGCCGCGTTCGACCTGCTGGACGCCGAATCCCCGTCGTACGCACTGGACATGGTCTCCGTCGTCGAGTCGACGCTGGACGACCCGCGCCAGATCCTCGCCGCCCAGCAGAACAAGGCGCGCGGGGAGGCGGTCGGGCAGATGAAGGCGGACGGCGTCGAGTACGAGGAGCGGATGGAGCGGCTCCAGGAGGTCACGTACCCGAAGCCGCTGGGCGAACTGCTGTGGCACGCCTACGACGTGTACCGCAAGAGCCACCCGTGGGTCGGGGACCACCCGGTGTCGCCGAAGTCGGTGATCCGGGACATGTACGAACGCGCCATGACGTTCACGGAGTTCACCTCGAACTACGAGCTGGCCCGGACCGAGGGCATCGTGCTGCGCTATCTCGCGAGCGCGTACAAGGCGCTGGAGCACACGATCCCGGACGACATCAAGTCCGAGGACCTCCAGGACCTGATCGCCTGGCTGGGTGAGATGGTGCGCCAGGTGGACTCCAGCCTGCTGGACGAGTGGGAGCAGCTCGCCAACCCGGAGGTGGAGACCGCCGAGCAGGCGCAGGAGAAGGCCGACGAGGTGAAGCCGGTCACCGCGAACGCCCGCGCTTTCCGGGTGCTGGTGCGCAACGCGATGTTCCGCCGGGTCGAGCTGGCCGCGCTGGACCGGGTCCGCGACCTCGGCGAGCTGGACGGGGACTCCGGCTGGGACGAGGAGGCCTGGGGCGAGGCGATGGACGCCTACTGGGACGAGTTCGACGAGCTGGGTACGGGCCCCGACGCGCGCGGCCCCAAGCTGCTGAAGATCGAGGAGGACCCGGCGCACGGCGTGTGGCGGGTGTGGCAGGCTTTCGCCGACCCGAACGGTGACCACGACTGGGGAATCCGCGCCGAAGTGGATCTCGCGGCCTCCGACGAAGAAGGCCACGCGGTCGTGCGTGTCACCGCGGTGGGTCAGCTGTGAGCCCGGTCGCGACGGTGACGGCGGGGCGGCGAGAGTGGAGAAGAAGCGCATGACGAACCCCGCCGAGCTCCTGGTCGGTCTCCTCGACCTGGAACGGATCGAGGTCAACATCTTCCGCGGCCGGAGCCCCGAGGAGTCCCTCCAGCGGGTCTTCGGCGGCCAAGTCGCGGGCCAAGCGCTGGTCGCCGCCGGCCGGACCACCGACGGTGACCGGCCGGTGCACTCGCTGCACGCCTACTTCCTGCGCCCGGGGCGGCCGGGCGTGCCGATCGTGTATCAGGTGGAGCGGGTGCGCGACGGCCGCTCCTTCACGACGCGGCGGGTCACGGCTGTGCAGGAGGGCCGGACCATCTTCAACCTGACCGCCTCCTTCCACCGGCCCGAGGAGGCGGCCTTCGAGCACCAGTTGCCGCCCGCCCGCATCGTCCCGGACCCCGAGGAGCTGCCGACGGTCGCCGACGAGGTGCGCGAGCACCTGGGCGGGCTGCCGGAGGCGCTGGAGCGGATGGCCCGTCGCCAGCCGTTCGACATCCGGTACGTGGACCGGCTGCGCTGGACGCGCGAGGAGGTCACCGAGGCGGAGCCGCGCAGCGCGGTGTGGATGCGCGCGGTCGGCCCGCTGGGCGACGACCCGCTGGTGCACACCTGCGCGCTGACGTACGCGAGCGACATGACGCTGCTGGACGCCGTCCGCCTCCCGGTGGAGCCGCTCTGGGGGCCGCGTGGCTTCGACATGGCCAGCCTGGACCACGCCATGTGGTTCCACCGCCCCTTCCGGGCCGACGAGTGGTTCCTGTACGACCAGGAGTCGCCGATCGCCACCGGCGGCCGGGGTCTGGCGCGCGGCCGGATCTACGACCGGGAGGGCAACTTGCTGGTCTCCGTGGTGCAGGAAGGGCTGTTCCGGCGCCTGGGGGCGTGACGGATGCTGATGTCCCCCGATTCCGTCGGAATCGCGGGTCAGGTCCGAGGGGACGCACGGACGCCGAAGGGGTCCTGCCCGGTTCACCGCCGGACAGGACCCCTTCGGCTGTCAGGGACCTCCCGGGCCTCGCGCGCGGAGGGCGAACGCGCCTTCCGTCCGGGGCACGCGGGAGGGGAATTCCCATGTCCCCGGACAAGCCTCATACCGCGCGGGAGACGCTGTGTTCGAGTCCGGCCCCGCGGATCTCGGGGAGTGTCGCAGGTCGGAATTCCCAGTCGGCGTCGTTCACCCAGCGGGCCTCGGAGATTTCCTCCCCGGAAATACGCATGAACGCCGACATGCATTCAATGCACTCGAGAAAGACACTCCCCGTGCCCTCTCTCACCATGTATCCCAGGTGACCATTGCCGCAGATCGTGCATTCCAGTCTCGAAGCGATGGCCCCGTCGCCGCGCAGGAGAGGTGGGGACGGGTCCATTCGTCGCTCCGCATCATCATGTGAATGCCCTGAAGATTCTGGATGCTCCGGCGGCGGTCCGCTCATCCGGCGCGTGCGGTCATCCTACTCGTGGACCTCCAGCGGTTTTGCGGCCGTTTCCGCGCAGGGGAGGTTGACCGCTCGTCAAGAAATCACCTCATCGGGGCAATTCCCACCCGTGCGCGCACACCGATCACACGGATGGGCGACTGTGCCGGGCGCTCCTCCGGACCAAGATCGATCGCATGAGATCCTCCTTGATCCGTCGCGCCTGCGCCGCCTCGCTGATGCTGGCGGCTGCCGTGGCCCCCGCCGTGGCGGCGCAGTCGGACGCCACCCCCGCGCAGGCCGCCATCGCCCGTCCCGCAGCCGCACCGCCCGCAGGAGCGCACGCCCGGCTGCTGGGCGAGAAGATCGTCCCGCGCGGGCTCTCCTTCGAGAACACGACGGTGGGCGGGCTGTCCGGCGTCGACCGGAACCCTTGCACCGGTGAGTACGTCCTGATCAGCGACGACCGCTCGTACCTCCAGCCCGCCCGCTTCTACACCGCCGCGATCCAGGTGGACGGGGCCGGGGTCCACTCCGTCGAGTTCACCTCCACCCACCCGTTCCTGCAGCCCGACGGCTCGGCATATCCGCCGGCGAGCACCAACGACGGCAAGGCCGTCGACCCGGAGGAGATCCGGGTCGACCCGCGCACCTGTCACTACTGGTGGGCGCAGGAGGGCGACCGTCCGACGTCCGCCGGCGCCCCGGTGATCCAGCCGTCGATCCAGTTCGCCTCCCCCGCCGGCGCGTACCTGGGACAGTTGCGGCTGCCGCCGAACTACGTGATCACCCTGGACGACCGGGGACTGCGGCGGAACAAGGCGGTGGAGGCGATCACCTTCGGGTCCGGGGACCGCGTTCTCACCAGCGCCGTCGAGGGTCCGCTCCTCCAGGACGGCCCGGAGCCCGACCTGGAGAACGGCGCCCTGGTCCGTGTCACCCAGCAGAGCCGGGCGGGAGACGTGCTCGGGCAGTACGCCTACCCCATCGACAAGATCTTCGCCGCGTCCGACCCGACCAGCCCGTGGCCCCCGGACACCGGTGTCCCCTCGATCCTCGCCTTCCCCGACGACCCGAGCCGCTACCTGGTGCTGGAACGCTCCTGGGTCGCCGGCTCCGGATACAAGATCCGCCTCTACGACGCCACCACCCGGGGCGCGACCGACGTGCAGCGCGTCGACTCCCTGACCGGGCGGCGGATCGTGCCGATGCGCAAGAGGCTCGTCGCCGACTTCGACGACCTCGCCCTGTCCACGGTCGACAACACCGAGGGCATGACCTGGGGGCCGGTCCTGCGGGGCGGTGAGCGGACCCTGGTGCTGGTCAGTGACGACAACTTCGCCGACGACGCGGTCACCCAGATCGTCGCTCTCGGCATCCGCACGGGCTGAGGGCCCCGCACCTGCCGGGAGGCCGAAGGCCGCTGCCGTGAGAAGGGCATTACGGGCGCCCTCGTGACGCAGGAAGGCCCTTCTCACGGGTCGGCGCACCCCGCTCGGCGCGGCCGTCCTCCGCCCGCGTGTCCCGGGTCAGCGGGCGTGCGGCCACCCACCGCGCCCGGCCACGTCCAGCACCAGCGCCGCGATGTTCCACGCGTCGTCGTCGCCCCGGTGGTGACGGCCCTCCAGCGGCAGCCCGGCGATCTCCAGCGCCTGGGCCATGCCGGGTCTCCGCCGCAGCCCCCGGTCCTCGGTGAACGCGGCCTTCGCGTTGGTGTGGCGGTGGCCGAAGGGGTACGGCACGCCGGACGCGCGAGCCTGCCCGA
This sequence comes from Streptomyces sp. NPDC002690, assembly GCF_053592415.1. Classification (NCBI taxonomy): domain Bacteria; kingdom Bacillati; phylum Actinomycetota; class Actinomycetes; order Kitasatosporales; family Streptomycetaceae; genus Streptomyces; species Streptomyces sp. NPDC002690. The sequence goes on from NZ_JBSFVR010000096.1 coordinate 22,294, forward strand.
GGAACATCTTGCGGTCGTAGTCGCCCCAACTCGCCCAGGGCCGCGTCCCGCTGCGGTGCTCGGCCGTCAACGAGCGGCACGCCTCGGCGAAGGAGACCCCCGCGTCGACCTCCGCCTGGGTGAGGCCGGTGAGTTCGGTGCAGAAAGCCGAGACGACCGAGCGCCGCGGCCTCACCAGCACCCGGTGCTTGGCCAGCCGCTCGCCCGCCCGCAGGTCCACGACGGTGAGGCCGATCTCGACGATCTCGCTCACCTGCCCGGCCGGGGCCTCCCCCTCCCAGCATGTCGACTCGACATCCACCACGTTGAGCAGCCCGTCCCCGAAGTCCATGGCGCGAGATTACGGCTGCCGACGACACGCGTACATCCGGTTCCGGACCGGGACGCCCGGGGGCCCGTCACGGACCATTTCCTGGAGCGCTCACAGCCCCGGCAGCGGCTCCTGGTCGGCCTCCCGGCGGCGGGCGCGGGTGTCCGGCGGGGCGGGGTGGAGCTTCGCGTCGCAGGTGGGGCCGAGGCCGCTCCTGCGGGAGCCCGTGCCGGTGAGCGGTCGTCCGCAGAGGCGGCAGCGGACGAGCGGGCGTTCCGGGCCGCCGTCCCGGCTCGCTTCCGGACCGGCCGGAGCCGGGGCCGGTGCCTGGGCCGTGCCGGGGAGAAGCTCGTCGGATGACTCCATGACGAGGATTCTTCCAGGACCCGCTGACATCCGGCCCGCTGACATCCGGCCCCCGGCCCGGCCGACCGCTGAAGCTGGCCGCCACCTCCATGGAGCATCTGGAGTCGCGCGTCGACGAGCTGGCGGGCTTCGGGGGTACGATCACGAGCGTGGTCTACAGC
>NZ_JBSFVR010000097.1:0-22847 GCF_053592415.1 Streptomyces sp. NPDC002690
CTACATCAACGCGCACGGCTCGGGCACCAAGCAGAACGACCGGCACGAGACGGCCGCGTTCACCCCGGCACCCCCGCGTGATCCCGTGCCTGGGCTCTGGCATATGCCAGAGTCCTATCCCCCTGATCAGAGGCGCGCGGCACTCATATGTGCGCCCTCCTGCACGCTCGTGCATCGAATGCGGGAGAATGGAGCGGTGACCACGCCTACCGACGCACCGCCTGCCGCCGTGCCCCGGCTGATAGCCACCGATCTGGACGGCACACTGCTGCGCGACGACAAGACGTTGTCGGCACGCACGATCGCCGCGCTCGTGGCCGCCGAACGTGCGGGCGTGCACGTCCTCTTCGTCACCGGGCGCCCGCCCCGCTGGATGGACGCGGTGGTGTCCCATCTGCCCGGGCACGGGACCGCGATCTGCGCGAACGGCGCCGCGGTGGTCGACCTGAGCGCCGGCGGCCGGCTGATCAGGGTGCACCCGCTCGGCCGGGCAGAAGCGCTCGACGTCGTGCACCGGGTACGGGCCGCCGCGCCCGGCACCACGTTCGCGGTGGAGTTCACCACCGGCTTCCACTACGAACCGCTCTATCCGCCGTTCCACAAGGACCCCTGGGCGACCGTGGCCCCCGTCGAGAAGCTGCTGGACGAGGAGACACCGGGCACGGGCGCCCCCGTGCTGAAACTCCTTGCCCACCACACGGCGATCACCCCCGACGCCTTCCTCGCCCTGGCCCGCGAGGCCGCCGGGGACCGGGTCTCCTTCACCCGGTCCAGCCCCTCCGCGCTGCTGGAGGCCGGCGGGGCGGGCGTCTCCAAGGCCCGCACGCTCGCTGAGTACTGCGCGGAGCGCGGGGTGCTCCCCGAGGAGGTCGTCGCCTTCGGGGACATGCCGAACGACGTCGAGATGCTGAACTGGGCGGGCTCCTCGTACGCGATGGCCAACGCCCATCCGGCCGCCGTGTCCGCCGCGTCGGGACGGACGCTCACCAACGAGGAGGACGGCGTGGCGGTCGTCCTCGAACGCCTCCTCGCCGCCCGCTGAACCCCTCGGCACCCGCCGCGCCACCCCCTCCGGACACCGCGCGCCGGGGAGGCGGGACTCAGAGCGGCGCCTCCCAGACCACCGACGTACCGCCGCCGTCGTCCCCGAGTCCCGGGCCGAACCAGCTCGCCCCGCCCAGCGACTCCGCCCGGCGGGCCAGGTTGCGCAGACCGCTCCGACGACCGCCCTCAGGGATACCGACTCCGTCGTCACCGACCGTCAGCCGGACGGCGTCCCGCCCGTCCGGCAGGGTGGCCGTGGCGTCGACGACCACGTCGATCCGCGAGGCGTGGGCATGCCGGAAGGCGTTGGAGAGGGCCTCGCGCAAGGCCGCGATCAGGTTTTTCCCCGTGAGCTCGCCCACCAGGGTGTCGATCGCCCCGAGGAACCGGTGCGAGGGCGTGAAACCGAGGGGCACGGCCGCCATGTTGATCTCACGCAGCACCCGGACACGCAGCCCGGACGGCGCCTCGGCCGGCTCCTGCTGGAGGGCGAAGATCGCCGTGCGGATCTCCTGGATGGTGATGTCCAGCTCGTCCACGGCCCGGCCGACCCCCTCCCGCACCTCCGGCACCACCGACCGGCGCTGGGCGCTCTCCAGCATCATCCCGGTGGCGAAGAGCCGCTGGATCACCAGGTCGTGGAGGTCCCGGGCGATCCGGTCCCGGTCCTCGTACACCGCGAGCCGCTCCCGGTCGCGCTGCGCCTCCGCCATCATCAGCGCCAGCGCGGCCTGCGCCGCGAACTGCGCGCCGAGGGTGCGCTCCGCCGTGTTGTACGGCCGCTGCCCCTGCGCACGGGGCATGGACAGCGCCCCGAGCATCCGGCCACCGCTGCGCATCGGCAGCAGCATGTTCGGGCCGTACCGCTCGGACGTGCGGCTGATCAGGCGCGGGTCGGTCGCGGCGTCGTCGATGAACACGGGCTCCCCGGCCAGCAGCGAGGACACCACCGGGCTCTCCGGCCCGATGATCACGCCCAGCGAGGTGGCCGGATCGTCGGAGGCGACCGCGACGATTTCCAGCCCGTCCGCCCCGTCCTTCCCCACCGGCAGCAGGACGGCACCGGCTGCCGAACCGGCGAGCCTGCGGGCCTGCTCGGCGACGACGCTCAGGGCATCGTCCGCGTCCCCGCCCGCGAGCAGCGCCGTGGTGACCGCGACCGATCCGTCGATCCACCGCTCGCGCTGACGGGCCGCCTCGTAGAGACGGGCGTTGCCGATGGCGATGCCCGCCTCCGTGGCGAGCACCCGGACCATGTGCAGGTCGTACTCGTTGAACTCGCCGCCGTGGTGTTTGTCGGCGAGGTACAGATTGCCGAAGATCTGCCCCTGGACACTGATGGGGACGCCCAGGAAGGTCCGCATCACAGGATGCCCCGCCGGAAATCCGGCGTAGCGCGGATCGGTGGTCAGGTCGGTCAGCATCACCGGGGCCGGGTCGTGGATGAGCGCCCCGAGGAGCCCCTTGTGGCCGCTGGGAGGGTGCCCGATCGCACGCGCCTCCTCGGCCGACATGCCGTGGGTGACGAAGTCGAGGAGCCCTTCGGCGGACTCGTCCACGACACCGATGGCGGCGTACCGGGCGTGGGCCAGTTCGGCGGCGGTCTCGCAGATGCGGTCGAGCGTGGAGTGCAGTTCCAGCCCCGTACCGACCGAGCGCATGGCTTCCAGCAGTTGCGGCACCCGGGCGGTGAGCTCGGGGGAGAGCCCTTGCAGATCGCGGGCCGCCCGGGTGGCCGCTTCGAGCGACTCCTCGTCCCAGGCGCTGCTGACCACCTCGCCGCGGCCCACCGCGCGCCGGCCCGCCGCGCCCCGCTGGTGTCCCTGCCGCTCCGCCATGCGTCGAGCGTACGGAGGGACCATGCGCACGGAAAGTCGGAATCGTCCCCTTCTTCGGGTGGGGCGGGGACGGGACGGGGCAGGACCGGGCGGCGTGGCCGGCCGGTCTCACCGGGGTGGGGCTCAGGCGGATACCCTCCCGGCCGGTTCGAGCGGGCGCACCGCGCGCAGATCCGCCTCCCGTTCGCGCTCCAGCATCCGGCGCAGCGGCCCGTCCACAGCGGCCAGCTCGGCGTGGGTACCGCGCTGGACCACTCGTCCGCCGTCCAGCACCACGACCTCGTCCACCGCGTCGAGGCCCGCCAGGCGGTGGGTGATGAGCACGGTGGTGCGTCCCCGGGTGACGTCGAGGAGGTCCTCGGTCAGTGCGTCCGCCGTGGCGATGTCGAGGTGCTCGGCGGGCTCGTCGAGCACGAGGACGGGGAAGTCGGCGAGCAGGGCGCGGGCCAGCGCGAGGCGCTGGCGCTGACCGCCGGAGAGCCGGGCGCCGTGTTCGCCCACCAGGGTGTCGAGCCCGTCCGGCAGCGAGTCGGTCCAGTCGAGCAGCCGCGCCCCGGCGAGCGCGCTCCGCAGGTCCTCTTCGGTGGCGTCGGTGCGGGCCAGCCGCAGGTTCTCGCGTACCGAGCTGTCGAAGACGTGCGCGTCCTGGGCGCAGAGCCCGATGTACGTACGGACCGTGTCACCGTCGAGCGCGGCGGCGTCCGTGCCGCCGAGCCGGTAGGCGCCCCGCTCCGCGTCCAGGAAGCGGAGCAGGACCTGCGCGAGGGTGGTCTTGCCGGAGCCGGACGGGCCCACGACCGCGATCCGGCGGCCCTGTTCCAGGGTCAGGTCGACCGAGTCCAGGGCGGGCCGCGACGCTTCCGGGTAGCGGGCGGTCAGGCCGCGCACCTCCAGCGGGAAGGGGGTGGCGGGGGCCGGGGCGGGGTCGGCGGGTTCGTGCACCGGGACGGGGGCGTCCAGCACCTCGTACACCCGCTCCGCGCTCCGTTGGGCGCGGCGGCGGTACTGCACGGCGAGCGGCATCCCGTTGACGGCCTCGAAGGCGGCGAGCGGGGTGAGCAGGACGACCGCGAGTTCCAGGCCGCCGAGCCGGCCGTCGTGCACGGCGGGCAGCGCCACCAGGGCGGAGGCGACCACGGTCAGCCCGCTCAGGAGCGAGGAGAGGCCACCGCCGAGCGCGGTCGCGGAGGCGGCGCGGGCGGCGATCCGGGTGAGGACCCCGTCCGCCGCACGTACCCGCGCGGTGCGTGCGGGCAGAGCACCGGCGACGGTCAGCTCGGCCGTGCCGCCGAGCAGGTCGGTGACCCGGACCGCGAGGTCGGCACGGGCCGGGGCGAGCCGGCGTTCCGCCCGGTCGGCGACCGCGCCGCTGATCAGCGGCACACCCACTCCGGCGAGCAGTAGCCCCAGGGCGAGGACCACGCCCGCCTCCGGGAGGAGCACCCCGAGGAAGCCCGAGGAGGCCACGCCGACGACCACGGCGGTTCCGGCGGGGAGCAGCCAGCGGAGCCAGTAGTCCTGGAGTTCGTCCACGTCCGCCACCAGCCGGGAGAGCAGGTCGCCCCGGCGGGTGGTGCGCAGTCCGGCGGGCGTCACACGCTCCAGCCCTCGGTAGACGGCGACGCGCAGCTCGGCGAGGAGCTGGAGCACGGTGTCGTGGGAGACGAGGCGTTCGGCGTAGCGGAAGAAGGCCCGCCCGATGCCGAAGGCGCGGGTCGCGGTGACGGCGACCATCAGATAGAGGACCGGGGGCTGTTCCGAGGCGCGGGAGATCAGCCAGCCGGATACCGCCATCAGCCCCACCGAGGAGCCCAGCGCGAGGCTGCCCAGCAGCAGCGCGAGGCCCAGCCGCCGGCGCCGGGCGCCCGCCGCCGCGCGGACCCGCGCGAGCACCTTGCCGGTGCGGGGCGCGGTCTCCCGCAGGGCTTCGGCCTCCCGCACGGTCTCGGGGGCGATGGGGACGGGGGCCGGCCGCGCGGGCTCCTGCGCGGGCCCGGGGTACGTACCCGTACGCCCCGTACCCACGACGGCTTCGCCGGAGGTGGCCGGTTCCAGCGTCACGACACGGTCGGCCAGCGGCAGCAGCGCGGGGCGGTGCGCGACCAGCAGGACGGTACGGCCCCGGGCCAGCCGGCGCACCGCGTCCACGACGGCCGCCTCCGTACCGCCGTCCAGGCTCGCGGTCGGCTCGTCCAGCAGCAGTACCGGCCGGTCGGCGAGGAAGGCGCGGGCCAGGGCGAGCCGCTGGCGCTGACCGGCCGAGAGCCCGGCGCCGTCCTCCCCGAGGAGGGTCTGCTCCCTCTCGGGCAGCAGGCCGACGAACTCGTGGGCGCCCGCGTCCCGCAGCGCCGCGGTCACGGCGGCGTCGTCGGCGTCCGGCCGGGCGAGGCGTACGTTCTCCGCGACGGTGCCGGCGAAGAGCACAGGACGCTGCGGGACCCAGGCGACGTGCTGGTGCCAGCGTTCGGGGGAGAGGGTGGCGAGATCCACGCCGCCCACCCGTACGGTCCCCGCGTCCGGCGTCCTGAAGCCGAGGACCACGTCGAGCAGGGTGGACTTCCCGGCCCCGCTCGGGCCGACCAGCGCCACCGTCTCCCCCGGCTCGACCACCAGGGAGGCATCCGCCGGTGAGGCCCCGGTCCGGCCCTGGTGCCGGACCGTCACCCCGGCCAGCTCGATACGGAGCACCCCCGGCACGTCCGCCGTACCCGCCGTCGGGAGCTCGGTCTCCAGCACGGCGAAGATCTCCTCCGCGGCCGACAGCCCCTCCGCCGCCGCGTGGTACTGCGCGCCGACCTGGCGGATCGGCAGATACGCCTCGGGGGCGAGGATCAGGACCAGCAGGCCGATGTAGAGATCGAGTTCGCCGTGGACGAGCCGCATGCCGATCGTCACGGCGACGAGCGCCACCGAGAGGGTCGCCAGCAGCTCCAGCGCGAAGGAGGAGAGGAACGCGATCCGCAGGGTCCGCACGGTCGCCAGCCGGTACTCCGAGGTGATCTTCCGGATCGACTCGGCCTGGGCCTTCGCCCGGCCGAAGACCTTGAGTGTGGGCAGCCCGGCGACCACGTCCAGGAAGTGGCCGGAGAGCCGGGAGAGCAGCTTCCACTGCCGGTCCATCCGGGACTGGGTGGCCCAGCCGATCAGCATCATGAAGGCGGGGATGAGCGGCAGCGTGACCACGATGATCGCGGCCGAGACCCAGTCCTCGGTGACGATGCGCGCGAGGACCGCCACGGGCACCACCACCGCGAGGCCGAGCTGCGGGAGGTAGCGCGAGAAGTAGTCGTCGAGCGCGTCGACGCCCCGGGTCGCGAGCGCGACCAGCGATCCGGTGCGCTGCCCGTCCAGCCAGCCGGGACCGAGCTGCGCGGCCCGCTCCAGCAGCCGGCCGCGCAGCTCGGACTTGACCGCCGCACTCGCCCGGTACGCGGCCAGCTCGGTGAGCCAGGCGACGAGCGCCCGGCCCGCCGCGACGGCGACCAGCAGGATCAGGGGCGTACGGAGATCGGAGACGCTCAGTCCGTCCTCGAATCCGCCGACCACGATCTCGGCCACCAGCATCGCCTGGGCGACGACCAACACCGCGCCCACCGCGCCCAGCGCCACCACGGCCATGAGGAAGAAGCGGGTGGCACGGGCGTAGCGGAAGAGACGCGGATCGATCGGTTTCACGTGAAACATCCCCTGAGGTCGGTGCGGCCGGTTCGGGCGGCTCGCCGCCCGGTGTCCGGCGGCGGCCGGTCGGACCGCCGCCTGGGCCGTGTCTGACAGTTCCCGTCTAATGCGCGTCGGCGATGTGCTGGGTACCGATGCGCTTGCGGAACACCCAATAGGTCCAGCCCTGGTAGAGCAGGACCAGGGGCGTGGCGATCCCCGCGCACCACGTCATGATCGTGAGCGTGTAGGGCGTGGACGAGGCGTTGGTCACGGTGAGGCTCCACGCGTCGTTCAGCGAGGACGGCATGACGTCCGGGAAGAGCGCCAGGAAGAGCATCGCCACGGCCGCGGTGATGGTGAGTCCCGAGAACGCGAACGACCAGCCCTCCCGGCCGCGGGCGATGGTCACGATGGCAGCGACCAGGGCCAGGACGGCGACGGCCATCGCGAGCAGCGACCAGACGTCACCGGTACGCACCTGCGTCCAGATCAGGAAGCCCAGCGCCAGGACCGCCGTGACGAACCCCAGCCGCAGTGCGAACTTCCGGGCCCGGACGCGGATCTCACCGACCGTCTTCAGGGAGGCGAACACCGCTCCGTGGAAGGTGAAGAGGGTGAGCGTCACCGCGCCGCCGAGCAGCGCGAACGGGTTGAGCAGGTCCCAGAACCCGCCCACGTACTCCATGTGCGCGTCGATCTTGACGCCGCGCACGATGTTGCCGAAGGCCACGCCCCAGAGGACGGCGGGGATCAGCGAGGTCCAGAAGATCGCGTGTTCCCAGTTGGTCTGCCAGCGCTCCTCCGGGCGCTTCGCCCGGTACTCGAAGGCGACACCCCGCACGATCAAGCAGAGCAGGATGACCAGCAGTGGCAGGTAGAAGCCGGAGAAGAGGGTGGCGTACCAGTCGGGAAAGGCCGCGAAGGTGGCGCCTCCGGCGCTGAGCAGCCAGACCTCGTTGCCGTCCCAGACGGGCCCGATCGTGTTGATCAGGACCCGCCGCTCCTTGCGGTCGCGGGCCAGCAGCTTGGTCAGGACCCCGATGCCGAAGTCGAAGCCCTCCAGGAAGAAGTAACCGGTCCAGAGGACGGCTATGAGGACGAACCAGACGTCGTGGAGTTCCATCGTTCCGCTCCTTCCTCTCAGTACGAGAAGGCCATCGGCCGGTCGGCGTCGGCGGCGTCGTGACCACCGATCGTGGCGGGCGGGTTGAGGTCGTCCTGGGTGAGTTCGGGAGGTCCGGCCTTGATGTACTTCACGAGCAGCTTGACCTCGACCACCGCGAGAATCGCGTAGATCAGGGTGAAGGCGATCAGCGAGGCGATGACCTCGCCCTGAGCGACTCCGGGGGAGACGGCGTCCTTGGTCTTGAGCACCCCGAAGACGACCCAGGGCTGCCGCCCCGTCTCGGTGAAGATCCAGCCCCAGGAGTTGGCGATCAGGGGGAAGAGCAGCGTCCAGAGCGCGACCAGCCAGTAGAGCTTGGTGAGCTTCGGGCTGAGGGCCTTGTTCTTGAAGAGGACCAGATGCGGCACTTCGTCGTCGCCGGTCCGCATGCCCGGCGGCAGCATGAACTTCTTCCGGGTCAGCCAGAGTCCGAGGATGCCGAGCCCGAAGGAGGCCATCCCGAAGCCGATCATCCAGCGGAAGCCCCAGAAGGCGACGGGGATGTTGGGCCGGTAGTCCCCCGGGCCGTACTTCTCCCGCATCTGTTCGTTCAGCTCGTTGATGCCGGGGATGTACGAGGTGAAGGTGTCGTCGGCGAGGAAGGAGAGCACTCCGGGCACCGAGATCTCGACGTCGTTGCGGCCCTCGGAGACGTCGCCCACCGCGAAGATCGAGAAGGGCGCGCCCTCCTGCCCCTCCCAGAGCGCCTCGGCCGCCGCCATCTTCATCGGCTGCTGCTTGAACATCACCTTGCCGAGCAGGTCACCACTGACGGAGGTCAGCAGGCCGGCGACGACCACCGTGATGAGCCCGAGCCGCAGCGAGGTCCGCATGACCGGGACGTGCTTCTTACGCGCCAGGTGGAAGGCGGCGATCCCGACCATGAAGGCGCCGCCGACGAGGAACGCGGCCGTGATGGTGTGGAAGAACTGGGCGAGCGCGGTGTTCTGCGTCAGCACCTGCCAGAAGTCGGTGAGCTCGGCACGGCCGCGCTTCTCGTTCATGCGGTAGCCGACCGGATGCTGCATCCAGGAGTTGGCCGCCAGGATGAAGTACGCGGAGAGGATCGTCCCGAGCGAGACCATCCAGATGCAGGCCAGGTGGATCTTCCGGGGCAGCCTGTCCCAGCCGAAGATCCAGAGTCCGATGAAGGTGGACTCGAAGAAGAAGGCGATCAGCGCCTCGAAGGCCAGCGGCGCGCCGAAGACGTCGCCGACGAACCGCGAGTAGTCGGACCAGTTCATGCCGAACTGGAACTCCTGGACGATGCCGGTGACGACGCCCATGGCGATGTTGATCAGGAAGAGCTTGCCCCAGAACTTGGTGGCCTTGAGGTACTTCTCCTTGTTGGTCCGGACCCATGCCGTCTGCAGCCCCGCCGTCAGCGCGGCGAGGGAGATCGTCATGGGGACGAAGAGGAAGTGGTAGACGGTCGTAATGCCGAACTGCCAGCGCGCCATCGTCTCGGGCGCCAGAGCTAGTTCCACGTCGTCGTCTCCTTACGTCGCCGTAGTGACAGCCGCGGTTCGCCCGATTGATCCCACTCAATCCGGGATCAATCGGGGTGCGCTTGTGAACGCGTTCACATTCACAAGCAAAGTATTGCGCACGCTCTTCCGGATCTTCGAACGGGGGGGTCCTCTCCAGTACGTGCCCGCCCCGCGCAGGCCGGAACCGGTGGGCACCGTCGGTTTCAGGACAACGACGGACACCAGGACGACGGCCTCGCCAGGACCCCGCACGCACGAGTGGCCCCGCACCCGGGAGAACCGATGCCGTTGGTCCAACAGCATCGGGAGAACCAGGTGCGGGACCACCGCGAGAGGTCCCGGAACGCGCTACGGCCGCGCGCGGTACGCCTCCGCCGTCTTCAGGAAGAGGTCGTTGGCCTCGTCCTCGCCGATCGTGACCCGTACGCCCTCACCGGCGAACGGCCGTACGACCACCCCGGCCCGCTCGCAGAACGCGGCGAAGTCGCCCGTACGCTCACCGAGCCGCAGCCAGACGAAGTTGGCCTGGCTCTCCGGCACCGTCCAGCCCTGCGCCACCAGCCCGCGGTGCACCCGGTCCCGCTCGACCACCAGCGAGCCGACCCGTCCCAGCAGTTCGTCCTCGGCCCGCAGCGACGCGACCGCCGCGTCCTGGGCGATCCGGCTCACGCCGAAGGGCACGGCCGTCTTGCGCAGCGCCGCGGCCACCGGCTCGTGCGCCACCGCGAACCCGACCCGCAGTCCGGCCAGTCCGTACGCCTTCGAGAAGGTGCGCAGCACCGCGACATTGGGCCGGTCCCGGTAGATCTCCAGGCCGTCGGGGACGTCTGCGTCACGGACGAACTCCTTGTACGCCTCGTCGAGCACCACCAGCACGTCGGAGGGCACCCGGTCGAGGAACCGCTCCAGCTCCGCCCGGCGGACCACTGTCCCGGTCGGGTTGTTCGGGTTGCAGACGAAGATCAGCCGCGTCCGGTCCGTGACGGCCTCCGCCATCGCGTCGAGGTCGTGGACGTCCCCGCCGGTCAGCGGCACCTTCACCGAGGCCGCCCCGCTGATCTGCGTGATGATCGGGTAAGCCTCGAAGGATCGCCAGGCGTAGATCACCTCGTCGCCGGGCCCGGACGTGGCCTGAAGCAGCTGCTGCGCCACGCCCACCGAGCCGGTTCCGGTGGCGAGGTGCTCCAGGGGCACCCCGAACCGGTCGGCCAGCTCCTCCATCAGGCCCGCGCAGGACATGTCGGGGTAGCGGTTGAATTCCGAGGCGGCCGCGAACGCGGATTCCAGCACGCCGGGCAGCGGCGGATAGGGGTTCTCGTTGGAGGACAGCTTGAAGGCGACCGGCCCGTCCTGGGAGGCGGGCCTGCCCGGCACGTAGGCGGGGACGCCATCCAGCTCGGGGCGCAGCTTGGGGCTCGTCTCGCTCACCACGGGTTCTCCTCGACCGTCGACGCACTTCGATGCGTCTCACCTTATGAGGAGGCGCCGGGCCCGACCCTCGAACGGGAGAAGGCGCCCGACCCGACCCCTGAACGGCGTCCGGCACCCGTCCGGCACCCCTCCGGCACCCCTCCGGCACCCCTCCGGCACCCCTCCGGCACGACGTACGGCCGGGACACCCGGTTCGGCGACGGACCGCGACGAGCGGGGCACATCTGGAGGGGGCGCGCGTACGCTCCGTCACACGCCGGTGGCTCGCGCCGTAGCGCGCATCCCTCGAAGTGGTGAGTTGAGACGCCTTCCGTCCACCACCCCCCGGCCCGGCTCAGACCGATGGATACATGACACATCCGGTCACCCGCCGCCAACTCCCTTGCTTTACAAGGTAATCAACCCTCACTGACCTTGCAGAAACGTGCCTGTCAACAGTTGCATATGCACCCGGTCGAGTTGGCCTCCCGAGCCCTACTATCGGCTCGCCATGACAGCAGCAGGGAAGCACCAGGTGAGCCGGACCGAGACCCCCCGGCGCAGCGGCCGGCCAGGACGCGCGGGTATCCGCGACGTCGCCGCCGCGGCAGGGGTCTCGATCACGACCGTCTCCGACGCGCTCAACGGCAAGGGCAGGCTCCCGGACGCCACCCGCCGCCACGTCCGCGAGGTCGCAGAACGCCTGGGCTACCGCCCCTCGGCCGCGGCCCGCACCCTCCGTACGGGCAAGTCGGGCCTGATCGGCCTGACCGTGACCACGTACGGGGATGAACCTTTCACCTTCACCGAGTTCGCGTACTTCGCGGAGATGGCGAGGGCGGCGACCTCGGCCGCGCTCGCCAGGGGGTACGCCCTCGTGATCCTCCCCGCCACCTCGCGCCACGACGTCTGGTCCAACGTGGCCCTGGACGGGACCGTCGTCATCGACCCCTCGGACCAGGACCCGGTCGTCACCGAACTCGTCCGCCAGGGCCTGCCCGTGGTCTCCGACGGGCGGCCCGCCGGATCGCTCCCGGTCACCGCCTGGGTCGACAACGACCACCGCGCGGCCGTGCTCGACCTCCTCGACCACCTCGCCGCGGCCGGCGCCCGCCGGATCGGGCTGCTCACCGGCACCACGACCGACACGTACACCCGGCTCTCCACCACCGCCTACCTGCACTGGTGCGAGCGCGTGGGCCAGGACCCGGTGTACGAGTCCTATCCGGCCCACGACCCGTGCGCCGGAGCGGTGGCCGCCGACCGGCTGCTCGCCCGCCCGGACCGCCCGGACGCCGTCTACGGCCTCTTCGACCCCAATGGCACCGACCTGCTCGCGGCGGCCCGCCGGTACGGCCTGCGCGTCCCCGACGATCTCCTGCTGGTCTGCTGCAGCGAGTCCACGGTCTACGCCAGCACCGAGCCGCCCATCACCACGCTCTCGCTGAAGCCGCGCCGCATCGGCACCGCCGTGGTGCAGCTCCTCATCGACGCGATCGAGGGCGTGGAACACGACGGACCGGTCGAGCAGGTGATACCGACCGAGCTCATCGTCCGGACCTCCTCGCAGCGCCGGCCACCCCGTACGACGGTGAGCGCGCCACGCTCTCCGAGCAGGGACTGAACGGATTAATCCGGACCAATGGACAGGTGAACGGCGCACCCGCCGGGATTCACCGCCCCTGGTGCGTCACACGGAGCGATCCGCGTTCCTATGATGGGCCCACGACACCGCGGACCACCTCTACCAGGCATGGCCCGTCAGGTGTACGGCGGCGCGACGGTGGTGGAGGGGTCGATGACTCAGAGGGCCGGTCAGGAACCCGTGGTGCGTACGGCGACGTTGCGCGACTTCCGCGTTCCGCCGTACGCGCGCACGACCATGCCCGGAGCGGACCCGCATCCGGACGGCGCGCTCACGCATCCCGGGAACGCCGTTCCCGACGACGGGGTGCCGGAGGGCTACACGCCGACCGAACGCGATCTGCCCGTGATCACCCCGGCCGGTGTGCCCGTCGTGGCGTCCGCGCCGGAATCGGGTCCCGGCGGGGCCGAGGGGCTCGGGCCGCTCTACGTCGTCGGCGACGTGCACGGCTACCTCGACGAGCTGAAGGCCGCGCTCGCCGACCAGGGCCTCATCGACGTCAACGGCAACTGGTCCGCCGGCAACGCCCGGCTCTGGTTCCTCGGCGACTTCACGGACCGGGGCCCCGACGGCATCGGCGTCATCGATCTGGTCATGCAGCTCTCGGCCGAGGCAGCCGCCGCGGGTGGCTACTGCAAGGCACTGATGGGCAACCACGAACTGCTGCTCATCGGCGCGAAGCGGTTCGCGGACACCCCGGTGAACTCCGGCGCCGGGACGGCCACCTTCCAGGCCGCCTGGCTGCTCAACGGCGGCCAGAAACACGACATGGAGCGGCTGCGCGACGTCCACCTGCAGTGGATGTCCCGGCTGGACGCGGTCGTGGAGGAGGACGGCCACCTGCTGATGCACTCCGACACGACGGCGTACCTGGACTACGGGGCGACCATCGAGGACGTCAACGACACGGTCCACGCCATCCTCACCCGCAACGACGCGGACGAGTGCTGGGACCTGTTCCGCAAGCTCACCAAACGGTTCGCGTTCCGGGACGACGGCGGCGCGCAGGCGGTGCGCGAACTGATGGCCGCGTACGGCGGCCGACGGGTCGTCCACGGCCACAGCCCGATTCCGTACCTCCTGGGCGAGGTCGGGTCGGAGGACGGCGAGAACGGCGCGGGGCCGGTGGTGCTCGGACCGCACGTGTACGCGGACGGGCTGGCCATCGCCATGGACGGCGGAGTGACCATGGCCGGAAAGCTACTGGTCGCCCAACTCCCGCTGCATGTCTGACCTTCCACCGGGTAGGGCTCCGTCGACCTGATCGTTCACGGTCGGCGGGCCTATTTCCGGAAACACCCTGTCACCCCTCGCCCTGGGCGCTCTACCATCGGCGTATCAGTAGCAGGCTCTCCTCCGTTTCGTCCGAAATGCCCTGCCATGCGTGGGTGTTCGGGCGCCACGGAGCATCGGGGGATGCAGATGACAAGCGCTCCGCACCTGCTGGCCGAAGACCGGCCCGAGTACGAGCGAATCCTCGGCGACGCGCTGCGCCACGCGCACGAGCGACCGGATCTGGACGGAGTCGGGGAACGACTCAACCGGGAGCAGCTGCGGACCATGGCGCTGAGCGCCACCGCGCTGATCACCGCGGCCGCCGCCACCGAGTACGAGCACTACGTGAAGGCGCGCGGGGAACTCCGGGTCCGGACCGGAGACGCCGACCTGGACCCGGACGAGGTCCAGGACCCGCCCGGCCGGACGGGCGAGGGCGTGGGAGTCGGCGCGGTCGTCACCGTGCTCGCCCCGCTCCTGGCGGGTTCCGCAGCAGTGATCTTCCTCCTGATCGGCTATCTCCTGAAAGCGGTGAGCCCGTCCCTGTCCATCGGGGGACCGATGGTCACCGCAGGATGGCTCTTCGCCGCCCTCGCCGCGCTGGCGATACTCGCCGCCGCCGTCGGACTGCTGGTCACGGCGCTCCGCAACAGCTCCAGCGAGCTGGCCGTCGCCATGGAGGAGGAGGACGTACCGGAGGAGATCGCACGGGCCCGGGAGGCCTGGCGCCACGCCCTGCTGGAGCGCGGCATACTCCCGTTCCTCCGCGACGCGCTGGACGACCCGTCCGCCGCGCCGGCCGCCCGCGTCCCCCGGCGGTCGCCGAACCGCATCCCGAAGATCGGGTACAGCAGCCCGGACTTCTCGAACCCGCAGGAGGGCTCGCGCCAGAGCCCCCGCCCCTCCTTCACCAGCCCCGATTTCAGCAGCCCCGACTTCGACAGTCCCGGCTTCGGGAGCCCGGGCGTCGGCGGTCCTGGCTCCAGCGCCCCGGAACCCGACGCGGG
Source organism: Streptomyces sp. NPDC002690 (assembly GCF_053592415.1). NCBI lineage: Bacteria > Bacillati > Actinomycetota > Actinomycetes > Kitasatosporales > Streptomycetaceae > Streptomyces > Streptomyces sp. NPDC002690. The sequence goes on from NZ_JBSFVR010000097.1 coordinate 14,535, forward strand.
CGCCTGACCCGCACGGTGGCCCTCAACCCCGTGAAAGTGTGACGAGTCCGGCGATCAGCGCCGCGCCGGCTCCGGCGGCGAACAGCCCGGCCCCGGCCGACCAGGTGACCCGGCGCTCCAACCGGCCCCCGCTCGTCCCGGCGGGCTCTCGGACAGCGCCTCGCACCTGGGCGCGCATGGCGTCGGTACAGACTTCGGAGAAGTCGTAGAGAAGGTCCCAGAGCGATCCGTCGAACCACTGGAAGCCGATCTCCTCCCCGTCGACCGTCTCCAGACGGAGCCCCCCGCGGAAGGAATCGCGGTGCAGTCGCTTGACGGCGGTGACAGGCACGACGGTATGGCGGTACACCCCGAAGCGGACGATCCGGCCGGGGCGCAGAACGACCTTGACCAGGGAGCACCGCCAGATCAGCGAGGCGCAGGCCAGGGTGACGGCGGCGAACAAGAGCCGGTCCCCGTCGGGCGGTGAGGTCCCCCCGTCCTGGACCACCCCGCCGGCGACCCCCGCCATGACGCAGGCGAGGAACCGCAGAGGCAGCGCACGAGCCCAGCGCACGAGTCTGACGTCTCCGCGACGATTCGGCCGGTACCTACGGAAGGTACGCACCAGCGGCGTCGCGGGCCCGTACCAGTCGCTCAACCCCGCGCCCCACAGACCGCTTCCCATGCGAGGACCTTACGAGGCACCGCCCGGCGCGGACGCGATCACCCCGCCCCTCCCGTCGGTCCCGTCCCTCGGTCGGGAAACCCGCCGCCTCCCTCCGGAAGCGGCGGGCGTCCCCTGCGGCGGTTCAGTCGGCCAGCGGCAGATAGACCCGCCCGCCGGACGCGGCGAACTCCTTGGACTTCTCCAGCATCCCGGCCTCGATCTCCTCCGGAGTGGCTTCCGCGTCACCGCCGAACTGCTCGGTGATGCTCCGGCTGATCTTCATGGAGCAGAACTTCGGTCCGCACATCGAGCAGAAGTGCGCCGTCTTGGCCGGTTCGGCAGGGAGCGTCTCGTCGTGGAACGCGCGTGCGGTGTCCGGGTCGAGCGCAAGGTTGAACTGGTCCTCCCAGCGGAACTCGAACCGGGCGTCCGACAGCGCGTCGTCCCAGTCCTGCGCTCCCGGGTGCCCCTTGGCCAGGTCGGCGGCGTGGGCCGCGATCTTGTAGGTGATGACCCCGGTCTTCACGTCGTCCCGGTCGGGGAGCCCCAGATGTTCCTTGGGCGTCACGTAGCAGAGCATCGCCGTGCCCCACCAGGCGATCATCGCCGCCCCGATCCCTGAGGTGATGTGGTCGTACGCCGGTGCCACGTCGGTGGTCAGCGGACCGAGGGTGTAGAACGGCGCCTCCTCGCAGATCTCCTGCTGGAGGTCGATGTTCTCCTTGATCTTGTGCATCGGGACGTGGCCGGGGCCCTCGACCATCGTCTGCACGCCGTACCGCTTGGCGATCGTGGTGAGCTCGCCGAGGGTGCGCAACTCGGCGAACTGCGCCTCGTCGTTGGCGTCCGCGATGGACCCCGGCCGCAGTCCGTCCCCCAGCGAGTACGTCACGTCGTAGGTCGCGAGGAGTTCGCAGAGCTCCTCGAAGTTCTCGTAGAGGAACGACTCCTTATGGTGCGCGAGGCACCAGGCCGCCATGATCGAGCCGCCTCTGGAGACGATGCCGGTCTTACGGCGAGCGGTGAGCGGGACGTACGGCAGGCGCACGCCCGCGTGCACCGTCATGTAGTCCACCCCCTGTTCGGCCTGCTCGACGACCGTGTCCCTGTAGATCTCCCAGGTCAGCTCCTCCGCGCGGCCGTCGACCTTTTCGAGGGCCTGGTAGAGCGGGACGGTGCCGATGGGCACGGGAGAGTTCCGGAGTACCCACTCGCGGGTGGTGTGGATGTTGCGACCGGTGGACAGGTCCATGACCGTGTCGGCGCCCCACCGGGTCGCCCAGGTCATCTTGTCCACCTCCTCCTCGATGGAGGAGGTCACGGCCGAGTTGCCGATGTTCGCGTTCACCTTCACCAGGAACCGCTTGCCGATGATCATCGGCTCGATCTCCGGGTGGTTCACGTTGGCCGGCAGCACCGCCCGGCCGGCCGCGATCTCTTCCCGTACGACCTCCGGGTCGACGTTCTCCCGGATCGCGACGTACTCCATCTCCGGGGTGACCTCCCCGCGCCGGGCATACGCGAGCTGGGTGACGGGCCGTCCGTCGCGGCTGCGCCGGGGCGTGCGCGCGCCGCCGGGGAAGACCGCGTCGAGGTTGCGCAGACCGTCGCGCCCGGCGGGCGAGCGGCCGTCGTCCTCCGGGCGGACCGGGCGTCCCGCGTACTCCTCGGTGTCGCCCCGGTCCTCGATCCAGCCGCCGCGCACCGCGGCGAGGCCGCGGCGGACGTCGGTCGTGACGGCGGGATCGGTGTACGGACCGGACGTGTCGTAGAGCGTCACGTCCTTGCCGTTGGTCAGGTGCACCTGACGGACCGGCACCCGGAGGCCGGGGCGCGAGCCCTCGACGTATCCCTTGTGCCAGCCGATGGACTTGTCCGCCCCGCCGTGCTCGTTCGCACGGGAGGCAGGCGTGATCGCGTCCGATGTGGTCATGAGACCTACTCCCTACGCCGGCATTACCCGGTAACAGGTTCAGCGGTCGGCGCAGCCTGTCCCGTGAGGATTCACGAGGTCAGCGCCCTCTCAGCCCGGTGCTCCGAGCTCCCGCGTGTGCAAAGGTGCCACCACGCTAGCGCCCGCCCGGCCGTGCTGACCAGAGGGCCCCTCCCGTACTTGCGATGATCGGCCGGTGAACTCCTCCCAGGACCGACCCGAACCTCAGGACCCCTCACACGGCCATACGCACAGCCATGGCCCGGCGGCGCCCGTATCGACCCATCTGCGCAAGGTCATCGCATGCGTACTGATCCCCTTCGCCGCGGCGGTGGTCGTCGGCCTGGTGGTGCTCTGGCCAGGCGGAACTCCCGCGCACGAGCGCACCGGTGTGGGCTTCGACCGGCAGACCGAGCAGGGAAAGGTGGTGAAGGTGGAACAGGTGAACTGCGCGGACGTCAACGCCGCACAAGTACCCGCCACGGGTGATACGTCGACGGGCTCCGGCCCGCCCGCGGCGGAGGACGGGGACTGCAAGAAAGCCACCATCGAGGTGACCAGCGGCAAGGACGAGGGCCGCACCTTCGCCGAGATCGTCCAGCCGGAGGCGTCACGGCAGTTGAGTCAGGGTCAGGGGGTGGTCCTGGCGTACGCGCCGGACGCCCCGCACGACCTCCAGTACTCGGTCACCGACGTGGACCGAAAGCTTCCGATGGCGTTGCTGGCCGGAATCTTCGCCGTCGCCGTCGTGGTGGTGGGACGGCTCAAGGGCGTCATGGCACTCGTGGCGCTCGCGGTGTCCTTCGCCGTGCTGACGCTGTTCATCCTCCCCGCGATCCTGCAGGGCTCCAACCCGCTGCTCGTGGCGGTGGTCGGAGCGAGCGCGATCATGCTCATCGCGCTGTACACCTGCCACGGGGTGACCGCCCGCACCTCGGTGGCGGTCGTCGGCACGCTGATCTCGCTGGTACTGATCGGGCTGCTGGGCTCGGTCTTCATCGGCTGGGCGGGCCTGACCGGCAACACCGACGACAACACCGGCCTCATCCATGGGCTCTATCCGGACATCGACATGAGCGGTCTGCTGCTGGCCGGTGTCATCATCGGTTCGCTCGGGGTCCTGGACGACGTGACGGTCACACAGACGTCGGCGGTGTGGGAACTGCACCAGGCGAACCCGACCATGGGAGCGCGCGGGCTCTACCGTGCGGGCATCAGGATCGGACGCGATCACATCGCCTCGGTGGTCAACACCCTGGTGCTCGCGTACGCGGGCGCGGCGCTGCCCCTGCTGCTGCTGTTCTCGATCGCGCAGAGCAGTGTGGGCACGGTCGCCAACAGCGAGCTGGTGGCGGAGGAGATCGTCCGTACTCTCGTCGGCTCGATCGGACTGGTCGCCTCGGTGCCCGTCACGACGGTGCTCGCCGCTCTGGTGGTGTCCGCGGACCGCACAGGGCTCGGCGCGGAAGCCAAAGCTCCTGCACCCGTACGGACCGGGAGGGGTCGCCGCCGCAAGACGTGAACGCGAGGCCCAAAAGCCAACGGGCTGACTTCCCGTCAGCCCGCGTTCTGTTCCTCGGCGAGAATCCTGCCGAGTGCCTCTTCGAGGTTGCCGTCGAAGTCACCCTGCGTGTGCTCCTGGCCCAGTGGCACCAACTTGTCCGTCCGGTCGAGAAACGCCACGAGCGGTGCCGTCCCGGCCCGGAAGAGGGCCCGGTCCGCGCCGACCTGGAGCCGGATGTGCACGTCGCAGAGTCCCTCCGGCTCGGTGGGACCGATGTGCACGTCACCGTCCCCACTGGGGCTGTTGAGGCCGTCGAGCAGGAGCTCACGACCAAAAGCCCAGGTGACAGGGGCGTCACCCGGCAGGTGGAAGGTCATCCGGATCGCATACGGATCACTCACCTCGTACCGGAGCTCCACCGGAATACGGAACGAGAGCTCCTCCGAGACGAGGAAACTCATCATGACCTCTGCTTGAACCGACTCGCGCATCGTTCAACCCCGCAGTAGATGAATCTGGCCAGGAATGATCCCCCATGGCCCTATTGACGCCATCGTGGTGCACGCGATAGCAGATCACAAGGAGTGATTTTTCAGATACTGATAGAGAACACGAACGAACGCAAGAGCCGCGCCACTTCGCCACGTAGTTGTTCGACTGCGGGGAGCAACTGGTCCTGCCGGTCCAGGGGTAGAGAAATGGCCATCGCGGCGACGGCCGAACCTGCGGTGATGGGGATGGCGGCGCAGACCGTTCCGAGTGCGTACTCCTGTCGCTCGATGACAGGTTTCATACGCTCCATCGAACGCAATCGTTCAAGTAGGACCGGGCGATCTCGCACTGAGTAACGGGTCAGCGGACGCACCGGATGGCGGAGCAGATGGTCCTCACGCGCCTCCTCGTCGAGCTGTCCGAGCAGACACTGCCCCAGCGCGTGCGCGTGACCGGTCTCCGCGAAGGGGGCCCATTCGTCCACGGCCGGCGTCTCGGCGGAGTCGGCCACGGCCACCAGCTCGATCTCGCCCTCGCGGTAGACCGCGCAGTACACCGGGGCCCCCAGCTCGTCGCACCACCGCGCGAGGGAGTCGTTGAGCCTGCCGCGCCTGCTCTCCTCGGCCGCCCGGCCGGACATCCGCTCGGCTGCCGCGCCGAGGACGAAGACACCGTTCTCCCGGCGGAGATAGCCCTCGTGGGCCAGGGTGCGCAGCAGATGATAGGTCGTCGGCAGGGGCAGCCCCGCCTCCCGCGCCAACTGCTTCGCGGGAGCGCCGTCCTGATGGGCACCCACCGCCTCGAGCAGTCTCAGGGCCCGCTGGACCGAACCGATCAGCGTCGGAGCAGTGGTGGTCGATGCCGTGGTCACGGTCACCCCCAGGCATGGTGACGGGCAGTCAGCCCTCCCGTGGAGGCCGCCCCCACGGGCGTGCCGCGAGCCCGGGCGCACTCTCGACTGTCGCGGAACCATTGGTCAGGATGGTGACGGACAGTTATTTCCCGGGCGGCAGCAGCGAAGCGTCACTGTAGCCGCCAGGGCCATTCGTGGGGCGGTTTCGGGCCTCGCTTAGCTCTGCCGGGCTAATCCGCGCCACTCTCCGTGACCGTTGCGCCTGACGCGGGCCTTCCCGGACTGCCTCGCAGGGGCGGCGGGGCCTGGTACGGCCCCTGCGGGCGCCGGGGTACGCGCTCGAAGCGTCCGCGCCTACCAGTCCTTTCGGGAGTCCGAGGAGGACGAGAGGAACTTCCGCACGACGAAGATCAGGCCACCGACGAGGATGACGAACAGCAGCACCTTGAAGAGCAGCGCGACCACGAAGGTCACCACACTGGCGATCAGCCCGCCGAACACGACGATCGCGATCACCGGCACCGCGATCCACTTCACCCACCAGGGCATTCCCGCGAATATCTCCCGGACCGCCATCGTCCTTACCTCGTCTCTCGTGTCCCTGCCCCGCCGGTCCGGGGATTCCCGGACCTGGTCCCCGGCCTCCCGGTTCCCCACTCCGATGCTAGAGCGGAAGCGGTGGCACCGGGGGTCCCGTACCCCCCGGACTCCCCTGATCGATCCCCTAGGGCTTGCCGTCCTGATCGGCGCAATTCAGGGCGGGACCGGGCCGGTGGAGGGGACCGGGCCGGCCAGGACCGTGGGGCCAGGAACTGCGAGTCGGCCTTGAGGATCAGGCTTCCGCCGGGGAGAAGACCACCATGACGCGCAGGTCCTCGGTGATGTGGTGAAACTTGTGGGCCACTCCGGCCGGCACGTACACGACGCTTCCGCGGCTCACTACGGTCGTCTCCGCGCCCACCGTGATCGACGCCCGCCCGCTGACGACGAGATACACCTCGTCCTGGCCGTGCGGGCTCTGCGGATCGAGGGTGCCGGCATCCAGCGCGTAGAGACCCACGGACATGTTCCGCTCGCGAAGGAACTGCAGGTAGGCGCCGTCGTTGGCAGCTCGCTCCGCTTCCAGCTCGTCGAGCCTGAATGCCTTCATGTGCGGTGCACCCCTCGTGGTCGTCCAGGGTTCCCGTACGGACGGTGTACCCCGTGGTTGGTGTCTGCCACGATCAGACACATGAAGAATTTCGTAGTCAAGACGACCGCCAACGCAGCCGCTCTGGCGGTGGCCATCTGGCTGCTCCAGGACATCACGCTGACCGGCACCGGCACGGGCCGCAAGGTCCTCACGCTGATCCTGGTCGCCCTGCTCTTCGGCCTGGTCAACTTCATCGTCAAGCCGGTCGTCAAGCTCCTCACGCTGCCGCTCTTCATCCTCACGCTGGGGCTGATCACCCTGATCGTCAACGCCCTCATGCTGAAGCTGACTTCGTCGCTGGCCGGCGCCGCCGACCTCAGCTTCCACGTGGAGGGCTTCTGGACGGCCGTGCTGGGCGCCCTGATCATCTCCGTCGTCTCCTGGGCCATGCACGTCGCCCTCCCCGACGAGGACTGAGACACCCCGGCGTACTTCTCTCCCGGGCTGAGAAGGTGCATGCAGCACCGGCAACGGCCCGGGAAGGAAGCAAGGAGTCAGCATGAGCACCATCGGCGACGGAACTCGGGCGGTACGGGCAGGTCTCCCCGAGCCCCAGCAGTACGAACCCACCCTTCCCGGACCGGTCTTCGCCGCGCACTTCCACCTCTCGGGTGAGCCGGTCGGACCGTACACCTACGGCCGGGAGACCAACCCGACGTGGACGCACCTGGAAAAGGCCATCGGTGAGCTCGAAGCGCCGGGCGAGGAGGTCGTGACGACCGTCTTCGCCTCCGGCATGGCCGCGATCTCGGCCGTCCTGTTCTCCCAGGCCCGCGCGGGCGACGTCGTCGTCCTGCCGAACGACGGCTACCAGGCGCTGCCGCTGGTCCGGGAGCAGCTGGAGGCGTACGGCGTGGAGGTACGCACCGCGCCCACCGGCGGCGACGCCCAGCTGGCCGCCCTCGAAGGAGCCAAGCTGCTCTGGATCGAGACGCCGTCCAACCCGGGTCTCGACGTGTGCGACGTCCGGAGGCTGGTCGAGGCGGCACACGCGGGCGGCACCCTGGTGGCCGTCGACAACACCCTCGCCACCCCGATCGGCCAGCGGCCCCTCGACCTGGGCGCCGACTTCTCGGTGGCCAGCGACACCAAGGGCATGACCGGCCACGGAGACATCCTGCTCGGCCACGTGACCTGCCGCGACGCCGATCTGGCCGCAGGGGTTCGCCGTTGGCGCAAGGTGGTCGGCGCGATCCCCGGCCCGATGGAGGCCTGGCTCGCACACCGGTCGCTCGCCACGCTCCAGCTGCGCATCGAGCGCCAGTGCTCCACCGCGCTGGCGCTGGCCGAGGCGCTCGTCGAGCGGCCCGAGGTGACCGGGCTGCGCTACCCGGGTCTCCCCTCCGACCCGTCGTACCCCGTCGCCGTGCGGCAGATGCGCCGCTTCGGCTCCGTGGTCTCGTTCGAGCTGGCCGACCGGAAGACCGCCGAACGCTTCCTGGAGGCACTGAGGCTGGTCGACGATGCCACGAGCTTCGGCGGGCTGCGGTCCACCGCCGAGCGGCGCGGGCGCTGGGGAGGCGACGCGGTGTCCGAGGGCTTCGTCCGTTTCTCGGTCGGCGCCGAGGACCCGGAGGACCTGCTCGCCGACGTGGCGGACACCTGGCCCAGTTGGTCCAGGCCCTGAGCGCGGAGGTAGAAACCGCCACTGTCAGTCAGTACCTACGCGCCCTCCATGGGCACCGTCAGA
>NZ_JBSFVR010000098.1:0-22737 GCF_053592415.1 Streptomyces sp. NPDC002690
GCGCGCTCGCCGGGCTGCACGAGGCGGGGGAGAGCGAACGCGTCCTGGTGGTCGACCTGGACCGTGAACTCCCGCCGATCGCGGTGGAGTCGGCGACGTTGAGCGCGGCCGGGTTGAGGGAGATCCGCAGCTGAAGTGCCGCCGCCGCCGCGGTCTTCGAGGTGGTGCCGGTCTTCGACAGGTCAAGGGTCACGTTGCCGACGCCGGGCACGTCCAACTCCGTGCGGCCACCCGCCGTGAGCGTGATCCGCTTGCCGAGGACCGTCACGCGGCCGAGGACGTTCGAGGACGCGACCGGCTTCCTGCCGACCTCGCAGACGGCCTTGGAGGTGACCTCCTCGACCTCGATGAGCGGGAGGAACGGCAGACCGGGAACCTGCACCCGGGCCTTGACGAGATTGCTGTGCCCTTCCGCGCGGCGTTCGTCGACCGTGGCGCCCGAGGTCGCGACGTCGGCCCGCAGCACCTGGACCGGGCCCTTGTCCACCCCGTCCAGCCGCACGGAGAGCGCGGTCTTCTCGGCGCTCCTGGGGGCCTGGACCTCGTTGAGCGTGGCCTTGAGCGGCACGTCGACACTCTTGTTCAGGAGCGAGACGTCGAGCGCCGTCCGGAGCACGACCGCGCTCGCGCTGCCCTCGCCCGCGCCCGTCGTCGCCGGGGCTGCGGCCTGCGCGGGGAACGCGGCGAACAGGGCGACGGGAGCGGCGGCGACCGCCAGGGCGGCGAGACGGAAGGTTTTGCTGTTCAAGATGGTGGAACCCCCACAAGAGACATGGAGCCAACGGCGCCGTCCAATGGGGGACATCGCGTGCGCCGGTGGCCTCGACTCCGTGAATCTTTACGCACAGAGGGTGAACTGGCGGACAGCTGAGGTCAGTTCACCCTAAAGGGGGGTTTTAGCGTACGTATTCGAATCTTGCGGCACGTACGTTCCTCGGACTCACCCGTTTCACCGAACAGCGGTCACCCTCAGTGGCCTTGGCGGCGGGGATCGAGCAATCTCAACGAGAGAACGGCCGGATCGTCACCGCCTGTCAACACGGCGCCCCCGAAGGCTGTCCCGGCTGGGCCGCAGGCCGCGCCGGGGAACGTCGGCCGAGACGAGGACGCCCCGCCCCGGCCGGACGGCCGCGCCGGTGACCGATCTCGGCAATGCCGCGCCCCGAACGTTGCCGTACCCCTGACAAGATCTCCGCCCGCGCAGGGTGCCAGGCTGTGCGCATGACCGAAGAACCTCAGCCGACCTTCCGTCCCGCGTCCGCGAGGGTGTTGTCGCGCGTCGGGCTCGGGAGCGTCGTCGCCGAGGTGCGCGCCGACGCCGACGGGGTGCGCTATCGGTCCCCGCTGCGGCGGGGGAACATCCCGTGGCGGGACGTCAGGGCGCTGCGCGTCCACCGGAAACCCATGAGGAGCCAGGAGCGCAAACGCGTCAGCCTGCTGCTGCGCGACGGGCGCGTCCGCTTCCTGCCCCAGCCGCGGAGCTACCTGAGCACGGACCCGGAGTTCGACGCCGGGGTGGAGGCGCTGCGGACGCTGCACCGCCGCCACGGAACGCCCGACGAGCCGGATCACCTCCACGTCATCGACCCTCGCACGGGAGGGCACGGCCTCCTCAAGCCGCTCGCGCTGTGCGCGCTGCTGCTCGTGGTGGGCGCGGTGGTGGCGGCGGTGGGCGTACCGGACGCCCTCTCCGACCAGCGTGCCTGGCGGTCGGCCGTCCCCTGCGCGGCAGGGACACCCGTCCTCGATCGCGCCGAGTGCCTGTCCACCCTCCCGGGGGTGATCTCCCGCACCGAGGCCCACGACGGCAAAGGGGACGACAGCTGGCTGTACTTCTCCGGGGCCCGGCCCCGCGAGCGGATCGACGTGCCGTACGACACGGCCGTCGCGTTCGCGCCGGGCGACCGGGTCGATGTGACCTTCTGGCGGGGAACCGCGAGAGCGGTCGTCGGTGCCCGCACGGAGTGGCACGCGCGCCTGGTCCCCGCGGGTCAGCTCCTGGCCGTCGCGGCGGGGTTCGTGCTCGCCGCCGGCTACCCCGCCGCCCTCGTCGTGGTCCGGGTGCGCGGACGCCGGCGTCCCGACGACGAGGTCCTTCCCTCGGTCTTCCCGTTCGTGGGCGTGCTGCTCGCGACCGCCCTGTGGCTGCTGCCGCTCTGTGTCCTGCACCCCACGGACCCCCTCGGGTCGCCCACGACGGCAGGGTGGGCGGGCGCGGGTACGGCGCTGACGCTGGTGCTCCTCGTGCCGGCCTTCCGCGCCACCCGCGCACGGTCTCCCGAGGACGTCGTGGCCACGGGCGCGGCGGATGCCACGGACCCAGCCGACGAGGAGGAGGAGTTCCTGCACGGCCGCTTCCTGGAGACCACCGAGTACAACCCCTACCACTTCGGCACCCACCTCGTGCTGGGCGGCGGCGACGCGCTCGCGGTCTCGCCGCACCCCGGTCCCGGCCGGTTCGCGGTGAAGCGGGTCCCGGTGGAACGGATCGCCGTCCTGCGGGTGCGGCGGCTCCGGGGCGACGACGGCGACGAGGTTCCCGGTGACTGGCACGTGGCCGAGCTGGACGACGCGGGCACCCCCGTCCGCGTCGCGGCCGCACCGGCCGACCTGGCCCGTGTCCTGCGCGCCCTGGGGTACGCCCCGGCCGCACCGGACTCCGGAGTCCCGGCGCGCTGAGGGGACGCGCGCCGGGTCAGCCGCCCACCACCCGCCCGTTCAGCACCACGTGACGGGGGGCCGCCAGGACCGTCACGTCCGCGCGCGGGTCCTCGGCGTAGACGACCAGGTCGGCCGGGGCGCCCTCGTCCAGGGCGGGGCGGCCCAGCCAGCGCCTCGCTCCCCAGGTGGTGGCCGAGAGCGCGTCCAGGGGCGGGATACCGGCCCTGACCAGTTCGGCGACCTCGGCGCCCACCAGGCCGTGGGGCAGCGAGCCCCCCGCGTCCGTACCGACGAAGACCGGGATGCCGGCGTCGTACGCCGCGCGCACGGTGTCGTACCGGCGCGCGTGCAGCCGGCGCAGATGCGCCGACCAGCGCGGGAACTTGGCCTCGCCGCCGTCGGCGAGGTGCGGGAAGGTCGCGATGTTGACGAGGGTCGGCACGATCGCCACCCCGCGTTCGGCGAAGAGCGGAACGGTGTCCTCGGTGAGGCCCGTGGCGTGCTCGACGCAGTCGATGCCCGCCTCCACCAGATCGCGCAGCGAGTCCTCGGCGAAACAGTGCGCGGTGACCCGGGCGCCGAGCCGGTGGGCCTCGGCGATCGCGGCCTCCACCTCGCCGCGTGGCCAGCAGGGGGTGAGGTCGCCCACCTCGCGGTCGATCCAGTCGCCGACCAGCTTCACCCAGCCGTCTCCCCGGCGTGCCTCGCGGGCGACGTACGCGACGAGGTCGCCGGGCTCGATCTCGTGGGCGTAGTTGCGGATGTAGCGGCGGGTCCTGGCGATGTGGCGGCCGGCCCTGATGATCTTCGGGAGGTCCTCCCGGTCGTCGGTCCACCGGGTGTCGGAGGGCGATCCGGCGTCGCGCAGCAGCAGGGCGCCCGCCTCACGGTCGGTGAGCGCCTGCTTCTCGCTGGTGGCGGCGTCGACCGGGCCGTGGCGGTCGAGGCCCACGTGGCAGTGCGCGTCCACCAGTCCGGGCAGTACCCAGCCCTCGACGGTGTCCGCCCGGTCCGCGCCCGGGGGCCGCTCGAAGGTGATCCGGCCGTCCACGGCCCAGAGTTCGTCGCGCACCTCGTCCGGGCCGACGAGCACCCGTCCCCTCACCCGCAGCACGCGCGGGTCCCGGTCGCGGTGTTCGCGCTGGTCGCTGTGATCGCTCATGTGCGGCACTGTACGAGGCGGTCGGTACTCTCGGACCGAGCGCTGTTCGTACACGGGCCCGCATCTGTTCGCACAGATGCCCGCATCCGTACGGACAGGGGCCCGCAGATCGACTGACCGAACCGGAGAGAGCACCACCGTGACACACCCCTTCCTCGACCTCGCCCCGCTCACCGCCGCGCACTTCGCGGCCATCGAGAAGCGGGTGGCCGGCCTTCTCGCCACCGAGCAGGACGTGGTGATCATGCAGGGCGAGGCGCTGCTGCCCCTGGAGGGCTGCATCCGCGGCGCCGCCCGGCCCGGTACGACCGCGCTCAACGTCGTCACCGGCCCGTACGGCCAGACCTTCGGCAACTGGCTGCGCGACTGCGGCGCCGAGGTCGTCGACCTCGCGGTGCCGTTCCACACGGCGGTCACCGCCGAGCAGGTCGCCGCGGCGCTGGCCGAGCGTCCGGAGATCGACTTCGTCTCGCTGGTGCACGCCGAGGCGGCGACCGGGAACACCAACCCGGTCGCTGAGATCGGTGAGGTCGTCCGGGCTCACGGCGCGCTCTTCATGCTGGACGCGGTGGCCTCGGTGGGCGCCGAGCCGCTGCTGCCGGACGCCTGGGGCGTGGACCTGTGCGTGATCGGTGCGCAGAAGGCGATGGGCGGCCCGGCGGGCGTCTCGGCCGTCTCGGTGAGCGCGCGCGCCTGGGAGCGGATCGCGGCCAACCCGCAGGCGCCGCGCCACTCCTACCTCTCCCTGCTGGACTGGAAGCAGCGCTGGATCGACGGTGGCCGCAAGGCTCTGCTGCACGCCCCGGCGCAGTTGGAGATGCTGGCGCTGGAGGCGTGCGTGGAGCGGATCGAGGCGGAGGGCCTGGAGGCCGTCATGGCCCGTCACTCCGCCGCTGCCGCCGCCACCCGGGCGGGCGCGCTCGCGCTCGGCGGCGGGCTGACGCCGTTCGTCCACGAGGCGCGCGACGCGGCGCCCGTCGCCACGACACTGCGCGTGCCGGACGGGGTGGACGCCTCCGAGCTGGTGGCGCGGGCGCTGCTCGCGGAGCCCTCGCTGCCGCTGATCGCGGGCGGCGGGGCGCTGGCCGAGGAGATGGTCCGGGTCAATCACTACGGGGTGGACGCCACGCGCGGAGCGGTCCTCGCCTCCCTCGCGGCGCTGGGTTCGGCGCTGGCCGACGCGGGCCTGCGGGTCGATCTGGAAGCTGCCCGCAAGGCCGTCCAGGAAACCTGGCCGAGCGAATGAGATACCGGGCGCGGCCCATTCCCTTGGCCCGCTGACGGGGGAATTCAATGAATGCGGGGGACTACTTATCCATAAGTAGTCCCCCGCATTCTTGTGCCCGGACTCCTCAGGTACAAACGCACTGATCCAAGAGGCCTCCCCTTGAGCGGTACGGGGCGCCGGTGAAGGGAGTTGAAGGGTTGTGACGGACCCCACACGAGGGCGTTATGCCGGATAAATTCACCACAAACCATCATGAAACACCCGCCCGACCGGTCGGGCTCGCACTCGCGTGATAACACGTGTGCTCCCGCCACCCAACCCTTTTCACCGATGCGATTCTGAAATTCGCTGGGTAAATTCGCTGGCATGAGTGCCGCACCAGCAGACCTTGCCCGTGCCCGAATCGACTCCGCCGCCCCCGAAGCGCCGCGCACCCCGAGCGCGTTCCTCACCGTGGACGCGCCACGTGTGGAGGACGGGGCCTCGCTGTGGCGCATCGCCCGCGACTCCGAAGTCCTCGACCTCAACTCCTCGTACAGCTACCTGCTCTGGTGCCGCGACTTCGCGGCGACCTCCGTGGTCGCCCGGGACGAGCGCGGCGAGCCGGTCGCCTTCGTGACCGGGTACGTCCGGCCGGACCGTCCGCAGACGCTCGTCGTCTGGCAGGTGGCGGTCGACGACGCCTACCGGGGCCGGGGGCTGGCCGCCGGACTGCTGGACGCGCTGACCGAACGCGTCGCCGCTGAAGGGGGGTTGATCGCGGTCGAGACGACCGTCACGCCCGACAACACCGCGTCGAACCGGCTCTTCACCTCGTACGCCGAGCGCCACGACGTAGGACTGGAGCACGAGGTGCTCTTCGACGGGGAGCTGTTCCCCGAGGACACCCATCTTCCCGAAGTCCTTTACCGCATAGGGCCGTTCGGCAGCTGACGGCAGCAGTCGCGGCCCGCCCGGCGGGTCCACCCCCGGCCGAGTCCGCCGCGCCACCGCCCCGCCGCACACCCACAACCCCTCAGGAGACCGCCGTGACCATCACCCCGCCCGCCCTGAGCGTCTTCGAGACCCTGGAGTCCGAGGTCCGGAGCTACTGCCGGAGCTGGCCCGCCGTGTTCGACCACGCGCGAGGCGCCCGGCTGACCGACGAGGACGGCCACAGTTACCTCGACTTCTTCGCCGGTGCGGGCTCGCTCAACTACGGCCACAACAACCCCGTACTGAAACGGGCGTTGCTCGACTACATCGAGCGTGACGGCATCACCCACGGGCTGGACATGGCGACGACGGCGAAGCGTGCCTTCCTGGAGACCTTCCAGAACGTGATCCTGCGTCCGCGCGACCTGCCGTACAAGGTGATGTTCCCGGGCCCGACCGGCACCAACGCCGTCGAATCGGCGCTGAAGCTGGCGCGCAAGGTGAAGGGACGCGAGTCCGTGGTCTCCTTCACCAACGCCTTCCACGGAATGTCGCTCGGCTCGCTCGCCGTCACCGGCAACGCGTTCAAGCGGGCCGGGGCGGGCATCCCGCTGGTGCACGGCACGCCCATGCCGTTCGACAACTACTTCGACGGCCAGGTCCCCGACTTCCTCTGGTTCGAAAGGCTGCTGGAGGACCAGGGCTCCGGGCTGAACAAGCCGGCCGCCGTGATCGTGGAGACCGTCCAGGGCGAGGGCGGCATCAACGTCGCCCGCGCCGAGTGGCTGCGCGCGCTCCAGGAGCTGTGCCACCGGCAGGACATGCTGCTGATCGTCGACGACATCCAGATGGGCTGCGGGCGTACCGGCGGCTTCTTCTCCTTCGAGGAGGCGGGCATCGTCCCGGACATCGTCACCCTGTCGAAGTCCATCAGCGGCTACGGACTGCCCATGTCCCTGTGCCTGTTCACCCCGGAGCTCGACGTCTGGGAACCGGGCGAGCACAACGGCACCTTCCGCGGCAACAACCCCGCCTTCGTCACGGCCGCCGCCGCGCTCGACGCCTACTGGGCGGACGGTCACATGGAGCAGCAGACGAAGGCCCGCGGCGAGCAGGTCGAGCAGGCCCTGCTCTCCGTCTGTGCCGAGGACACCACCGCCTCCTTCCGGGGCCGGGGCCTCGTGTGGGGGATCGAGTTCGCCGATCCGGCGCGCGCCTCGGCGGTCACCTCGCGCGCGTTCGAGCTCGGGCTGCTGCTGGAGACCTCGGGCCCGCGGAGCGAGGTCGTCAAACTGCTGCCGCCGCTGACCATCACCCCCGAAGAGCTGGACGAAGGGCTGCGCACGCTGGCCCGGTCCGTCCACGAAACAGCCGCCTGAGCGGCGCGTTTCCCTTGAACTCCGCCTGTCCCGGGAAGCTTTCGGGGCAGACGGGGAGCCGACAGTCACCGCAGAGAGAAAGGCACCACACCACCGTGATCGTCCGTTCGTTCCGCGACATCGAGAACACCGACCGGCACGTGAAGTCCGCCTCCGGCACCTGGGAGAGCAAGCGCATCGTGCTCGCCAAGGAGAAGGTCGGCTTCTCGCTCCACGAGACCATCCTGTACGCGGGCACGGAGACGTCGATGTGGTACGCGAACCACATCGAGGCCGTCCTGTGCACCCAGGGGGAAGCCGAACTCACCAACGACGACACCGGCGAGAAGCACTGGATCACCCCCGGCACCATGTACCTGCTCAACGGCCACGAGCACCACACGCTCCGGCCGAAGACGGATTTCCACTGCGTCTGCGTCTTCAACCCGCCCGTCACCGGACGGGAGGACCACGACGAGAACGGCGTCTACCCGCTGCTGACCGAGGAGGCCTGAGCCATGACCACGTACGCGCGCACCGAGCCGCACCCCCCGCGCACCGACCTCTACCCCTCGCGCGGCGCCGCCGAGACGATCACTCCCCGCCGGGACCCGGTCGTCTGGTCCGCTCCGGGCGCCCCGGGGCCCGTACCCGTACAGAGCCTCCTGACCTTCGAGCGGGACGGCTTCCTCGCCGTCGACCAGCTGCTCGCTCCGGACGAAGTGGGCTCCTACCAGGCGGAGATGGAGCGCCTGATCGCCGATCCGGCCGTCCGCGCGGACGAACGGTCCATCGTGGAGCCGCAGTCGGGGAAGGTGCGTTCCGTCTTCGAGGTGCACCGGATCAGCGAGGTGTTCGCCCGGCTGGTCTCCGACGAACGGCTGGTGGGCGCGGCACGGCAGATCCTCGGCTCGGACGTGTACGTGCACCAGTCCCGGATCAACGTGAAGCCGGGCTTCGGGGCTTCGGGCTTCTACTGGCACTCGGACTTCGAGACCTGGCACGCGGAGGACGGACTGCCGAACATGCGGACCGTCTCCGTCTCGATCGCGCTGACCGAGAACCACGACACCAACGGCGGGCTGATGATCATGCCCGGATCGCACCGGTCGTTCCTCGGCTGCGCGGGCGAGACGCCGAAGGACAACTACAAGAAGTCGCTCCAGATGCAGGACGCGGGCATCCCGTCCGACGAGGCGCTGACGGAGCTGGCCGGGGAGCACGGGATCAAGCTCTTCACCGGCAGGGCGGGTTCGGCGACCTGGTTCGACTGCAACGCCATGCACGGTTCGGGTGACAACATCACGCCGTTCCCGCGCAGCAACGTCTTCATCGTCTTCAACAGCGTGGAGAACGCGGCCCAGGAGCCGTTCGCGGCCCCGGTGCGGCGCCCGGAGTTCATCGGGGCACGCGACTTCACGCCGGTGCGGTAGGCGCGGACCGCGTGGGAGCGGGCGGGGCGGGACGGTTGCGGCCGTCCCGCCCCGCCCTCACGGGCGCGCGGTACGTCAGCGGGCGGGCCCGGTCTCCACCGGGCGGGCCTCGTCGCGCCCGTACGCGGACCAGCCGCCGACGTAGAGCCTGCCGCTGCCCAGCCCGGTGTGCTCCAGGGTCAGGAGGTTGTGGCAGGCGGTCACGCCCGAGCCGCAGTAGGAGGCCACCTCCGACACGTTGTCCGGGACCACTCCCCCGGCGGCGAAGTTGTCCCGGATCGCCTGGAGGGGCAGCAGCCGGCCGAGCCCGTCCAGGTTCTCCCGGCAGGGGACGCTGGCCGCACCGGGTACGTGGCCCGGGCGGGGGTCCACGGGGTCCTGGGCTCCGGCGAAGCGGTCCCGGTTGCGGGCGTCCACCGGCAGGACGTCCGGCTGAGCGAGGTCGTCCGCCTCGACCAGTGCCTCGGCCGGCCAGGCGCGCACGGAGAAGTCGCCTTCCCGGGCGGGCACGGGTTCGTCCGCCGTCAGGGACCCGGGGTACGCCTCGGTGTAGGCGTTCAGCCCGCCGTCGAGGACGGCCGCGCGGCGCCCGGTGACCCGGAGCATCCACACCAGCCGGGCCGCGATCACGCCGCCCTGGTCGTCGTAGGCGACCACGATGTCGTCGTCGTCGATCCCCAGCGTCCGCATGCCCTCGGCGAAGAGTTCGGGGGCCGGCAGCGGGTTCCGGCCGCCGGTCGGCGTCGGGGGGCCCGTCAGCCAGCGGTCGAGGTCGGCGAACACCGCGCCGGGCAGGTGTCCCCCCTCGTACGCGGCACGCCCGGAACGCCCGTCCAGATACCACCGCACATCGGCCGGAACCACGCGGCCCGGCAGTGCTTCCAGCTCCTCGACCCGCACGAACGGCG
Source organism: Streptomyces sp. NPDC002690 (assembly GCF_053592415.1). Lineage (NCBI taxonomy): Bacteria > Bacillati > Actinomycetota > Actinomycetes > Kitasatosporales > Streptomycetaceae > Streptomyces > Streptomyces sp. NPDC002690. The sequence continues at coordinate 9,666 of NZ_JBSFVR010000098.1, forward strand.
GGACTTGCACGAATTGCTCCATGATCCGGACGCTAGCCATCTGTCCATTATTCGAGCAATACCGTCTTACATGGCAAGACGCTGGACGAGTGGGCGGAAGAGGATCTCCGCGCCCTCGCGCGATTCCAGGTGCGCGCTCCTCACGCGCACAGGTCCAGGACCAGGGGCGACGACCGCGTTGTACTGTCGGCTCCCGGAGCGTGTGCCGAAAGCGGCGCCGCCCGCCCGGAGGGCGGACAGGCGGGACTTCCGACACACGCCCTGGTGGCGGCCCCGCGTGCGGCGGTTGACGCGGGCTTCCGCCACCGGCCGGACCATCTCGCACAGGAACAGAGGACCCATGGACAACGAGTTCCGGAGCATCCCCACCACCACCCTCGCCGACCTGCTGGACCGCGGGCAGGTCATGGACATCGGCATCCGCCCGCTGTGGGACTCGCCGCGCGTCGCCGGACCCGCGTACACCGTCCGGTGCGAGCCCGGCGACAACCTGATGCTGCACGCCGCGATCTACCGCGCCGCGCCGGGCTCGGTCGTCGTCGTGGAGTCCGGCGATCCGGACTACGCGCTGGCCGGTGGCAACGTGTGCGCCATCGCCCAGCGCAGGGGCGTCGCGGCCTTCGTGGCCGACGGCGTCATACGCGATCTCGGCGAGGTGCGCGAGGCCGGCTTCCCGGTCTTCTCCCGTGGCGTCATCCCGATCCCCGGCACCAAGAAGAAGATCGGCTCGCTCGGTGAGCCGGCCCGCGTCGGCGGGGTACTGGTGCACCCGGGCGACATCGTGGTCGCGGACGAGGAGGGCGTCGTCGTCACCCCGGCCGCCCGCCGCGAGGAGATCCTCGCCGCCGCGCGGAAGAAGCTCGCCGAGGAGGCGGAGCAGTCCCTCGACGCCTGGGAGGAGAACCACCGCGCCCGCGTCGAGAAGGCACTGCGCGACCAGGGCTTCACGGGCTGACCCGGCAGCCGGGACGGGACGTTCGGGGCAGCCTTACGCGTCGGCCCCGTACGTCCCGTACCCGGGAACGGGTTCAGCAGGGCACCTCCTCCAGTACCTCGACCACGTTGACCAGTTTGGCGAGTTGCTTGGTCACCTGGTCGAGCTCCTGGCTCTCGATGTCGACGACGATGGTCATCCTGGACAGGGCGGCCCCGTCCTCCGGGGCGACCGCGAGCGAGTCGATGTTGAAACCCCGGCGGGAGAACAGGGCCGCGACGCGGACGAGTACGCCGGGCCTGTTCTGGACGAGGGCGGTGAGGGTGTACTTGGACATGCTGCTCTCTTCCTCGCGAGGGGGCGGTCAGTCGGTTTCGTCACCGAAGTCGGGGCGGATCCCCCGGGCGAACTGGACCTCGTCGTTGGAGGTGCCGGCGGCGACCATCGGCCAGACCATGGCGTCCTCGTGAACGATGAAATCGACCACGACCGGACGGTCGTTGATCGCGTTGGCCTTCTCGATGACCGCGTCGAGCTCGGCGGGGTCCTCGCAGCGCAGTCCGACACAGCCCATCGCCTCGGCGAGCAGGACGAAGTCCGGGACGCGCGTGCCCCGGAGCGGCTTTCCCGCGCTCTCGCCGGCCGCGGAGCCGGCTTCCTCCGCAGGGCCGGAGTGCAGCACCGTATTGGAGTACCGCTGGTCGTAGAAGAGGGTCTGCCACTGGCGGACCATCCCGAGGACGCCGTTGTTGATGATGGCGACCTTGATCGGGATGTTGTTCAACGCGCAGGTGACCAGCTCCTGGTTGGTCATCTGGAAGCAGCCGTCACCGTCGATCGCCCACACGGTGGCTCCCGGAAGGCCTGTCTTGGCTCCCATCGCGGCGGGAACGGCGTAGCCCATCGTTCCGGCTCCGCCGGAGTTCAGCCAGCGGGCCGGCTGTTCGAAGTTGATGAACTGCGAGGCCCACATCTGGTGCTGGCCGACACCCGCTGTGAAAATCGTTCCCTCCGGGGCGAGTTGCCCCAGGCGCTCGATGACCTGCTGGGGGGCCAGCCGGCCCTCGGGCGCGGGATCGAAGCTGAGCGGGTAGCGGTTTCGCCAGTCGTCGAGCTGCTCCCACCAGGACGTGAGGTCCCGCCGGCCGGCCACCTCCCGCTCTGCCCGGACGGCGACGATCAGTTCGGTCAGCAGATCGCGGGCGTCGGCGACGATCGGCAGGTCCGCCCGCCGGTTCTTGCCGATCTCGGCGGGATCGATGTCGGCGTGCACCACCTTGGCGTACGGGGCGAAGCTGTCCAGCCTGCCGGTGACGCGGTCGTCGAACCGGGCGCCCAGCGCGAAGATGAGGTCGGCCTTCTGCAGTGCGGTGACCGCCGCGACCGTGCCGTGCATGCCGGGCATGCCGAGGTGCTGGGGGTGGCTGTCGGGAAAGGCGCCGAGCGCCATCAGCGTGGTGGTGACCGGAACTCCGGTCAGTTCCGCCAGGGCTTTCAGCTCCTCGTGGGCCCCCGCCTTGACGACGCCGCCGCCGACGTAGAACACCGGGCGTTCGGCCGCCAGGAGCAGCTTCGCCGCCTGGCGGACCTGCTTGGCGTGCGGGTTGCCGGTCGGACGGTAGCCGGGCAGGTCGTTGCGCTGCGGCCAGTGGAAGGCGGTCCGCCGCTGCATGGCGTCCTTGGTGACGTCGACCAGGACCGGGCCGGGGCGGCCGGTGGAGGCGATGTGGAACGCTTCGGCGATCACCCGGGGGATCTCGTCCGGGTCGGAAACCAGGTAGTTGTGCTTGGTGATCGGCAGGGTGATGCCGCAGATGTCCGCCTCCTGGAAGGCGTCCGTACCGATCATCGTGGACGGCACCTGTCCGGTGATCGCGACGATCGGAACCGAGTCCATGTAGGCGTCGGCGATCGCGGTCACCAGGTTGGTGGCTCCCGGGCCGGAGGTCGCCATGCAGACGCCGACCCGGCCGGTGGCCTGGGCGTAGCCGGTGGCCGCGTGGCCCGCGCCCTGTTCGTGGCGGACGAGGACGTGACGGACCCGGTTCGAGTCCATCAGGGGGTCGTAAGCGGGGAGGACCGATCCGCCGGGGATACCGAAGACGGTGTCCACACCGACCTCTTCGAGGGAACGGATCAGGGACTGGGCCCCCGTCAGGCCGGTCTCGGCGATGACGGCGCCCTCGCTGGAGGTCCGCGGGGCGGGAGTGGTGGAGGGGGTGGCCGGACCGTGTGCGCGGTCCGTCGTGTGCGTACTCATCTTGCCGGCCTCTCGGTTTCGTCGACTGTGGGGACCCGCCAGAAGGCGGGGGCCGGCCCGTGGTCTCGCGATCGCGCTGGTACGCGTCGCCTCGGACCATGTGACCGTTGTCGTGGAAACCGGGGCGGCAGGATCTCCTGCGCGCCGGTATCCGGCGCCGCCGCTGAGAGGTGGTTCAGCAGGTGATGCGGCGCCACACCGTCTGGGGCGGCCGGGGCACAGACGCGCCCGGGCCGCGGGGGTGGACTGTCGCGGCTCAGCCCTTGCGGGCTGCCGCACGTGCGGTGAACTGGAGGAACAGCAGTGCCACGACGGCCAGCACCGCCCCGAGGCCGTACACCGTGGTCGCTCCATGGGGGAGCGCGATTCCGCCGAGCACGGTGCCCAGGCCGATGCCCAGGTAGATGGAGGAGGAGTTGAGGGAGACGACCAGCGGGGCTTCCTGCGGGGCGACTTCGATGAGGCGGTGCTGCTGCGCGGGCGTCTGGCACCAACTGCTGGCCCCCCAGAGGAGGACCAGCACGCCGACCAGGAGCACCAGGGAGACATGGCTGGCCGCGACCCAGGTCAGCAGGCCGAGCGCGAGCACCATGCCGATGTACCCGACGGTCAGGACCCGGACGGAGCCCCAGCGGTCGGTGGCGTAGCCGGAGGCCAGGTTGCCGAGTACGGCACCCAGCCCGTACAGGAAGAGCATCCACAGGTCCGTGCTGTCGGGAACCCGCACCGCGCGCAGGACCGGAACGCTGTAGGCGTACGCGGTGTAGCTCGCGCCCATGCCGAACACCGTGAGCGGCAGTACGGCCAGGACGGCCGGCCTGCGCAGCACGGCGAGCCTGGTGCGCAGCGGCACGCGCACGTTGCCCGGCAGCGCCGGCATGATCAGGCGTACTCCGGCGGCGATGAGCACGCAGAGCCCGGCCACGATGCCCAAGGCGGTTCGCCACCCCAGCCAGTGACTGGCGAGGTTGCCCAGCGGCACTCCGAGCGCGGTCGCGACGGTCAGGCCGCCGATCACCACGGCCAGTGCCCGCGCCCGGAATTCGGGGCGTACCAGCGCGGCGCTCACGGCGCCGGCGCTCGGCGTGTAGGCCGCCGCGCCCGCCGCCGCCACGACCCGGCTGATGATCAGTACGGCCAGGTTCGGGGCCAGTGCCGAACACAGGTTGGCCAGGCCGAGTGTGATCAGCGCGCCGACCAGGAGCGCCCTGCGTGGCAGGCGCGCGGTCGCCGTGGCGAGCACGGGCGAGAGTACGGCGTAGGCGGCTGCGAACACCGTGATGGACTGGCCGGCGGCTGCCGTCGAGACGTGCAGGTCTTCGGCCATGGACGGCAGGAACCCGGCGACGACGAAGGCGTCCGTGCCGACGGCGAAGGTGCCCAGGGCGAGCACCAGGGTCGACGAAAGGCCGCCCTGCCCGGGCGGAGCCTGGGCGCCGGCCGATCGTCGGCCGGACACAATCGAGACATTGGACATCCAGGTTCTCCTCGCTCGTACGCGCTCGCTCTACGGGGACGGCGTGCTCAGCGGCCGATTCGCTCGTGATGACGCCGCGCCCGCCCGGCGGCGGAGGCCGGCGCGGAGGCCATCAGGTCCGCCAGCGTCTGCCCGGCGAGCTCCTTGCGCCACGCCAGTTCGGCCTTGCGCATCGCACCCGCGATGCCGCAGGGCTGCTGGAACTCGTGGACCGGCGCGTCGGCCCCCGCTCCGCGCTGCCGGATCTCGGTGCACTGGAAGACGTCGTCCGGACCGTCGATGGCGGCGACGACATCCATGAGCGTGATCCGCTCGGGCCGCCTGGCCAGCCTGAATCCCCCCCGGGCCCCCGGGGAGGACGTCAGGATGCCGGCCCGGTCCAGCGCCTGCAGCTGCTTGTTCAGGTAGGCCCGCGGCAGATCGAACCAGGCCGCGAGCCTGGCCGACGACACCGCTTCCTCGTCGCCGAGCCACGCCAGCGTCAGGCAGCAGTGCAGCCCCCACTCGACTCCCGCACTCATCCGCATGACCTGGATACTACACATCCAGGTTTGGCTCCGCACGGACTCGCGGAATCCGTCACGTACCGACAGGGCCTGACTGTGCGCGCCTTGACGACACGTCACCCGGGACCGGGTATGGAGGCGCGGCACCGCGATCTCCCCGGACCGGTCAGACGCCGAGGTCGGGCCGGAGAAGGACCCGCCTGCCGTTCAGCTCGCCCCGCTCCATCCTGCGGTGGACGTCGGCGGCGGCGCTCAGGGGGAGCGCCTCGGTGCTCCGGGGCCGCAGACGGCCCGAGGCGAGGAGCCGGTTGATGGCGGTGGCGGCCTCGGCCAGCTCGGCGCTGGTGGCGTGGGAGATCACGAAGCCGAGGATCGAGCAGTCCTTCATGTAGAGCGCCCCCGCCGGGAGGACCGGCCTCGACCGGGCGCCGGCCAGCAGGACGATCCGGCCGCGCGGGGCAAGCAGGTCGACGGCGGTGGCGAGGTCGTTCGAGCCGGAGGTGTCGAGGTGGACGTCGACGCCGCGCGGGCTGATGTCCCGTACGCGGGAGGCCAGTTCGGGGTCCCGGTAGTCGAGGACCTCGGCCGCGCCCAGGCCGCGGCAGTAGTCGGCGTCCCGGGCGGAGGCGGTGGCGATCACGCGGGCACCGGCCTCGGCCGCCAGCACGACCAGCGCACTGCCGACGTTTCCGGCCCCGCCGCCCACCAGGACGGTCTCGCCGGCCCGGACGCGGGCGTGCGTGAACAGGCCGAGATGTGCTGTCGCCGCCGGATGCACGGTGGCCACCGCGTCGAGCGGATCCACGCCTCGGGGGAGGTGGTACAGGCGGTCGGCCGCCACCACGGCCTGTTCGGCGGCGGCCCCCTGGCGGCCTCCGTGACCGAGGCTGTTGGACCAGACCGGGTCGCCGACGGCGAATCCCGGAGTGCTCGGCCCGGTCCTGGCGACCGTGCCGACCAGGTCGCGGCTCACCACCAGCGGGAACTCGGCCGGGGTCCTGAAGAGCCCGGAACGGACGAAGGTGTCCACCGGGTTGACGGTCGTGGCCGTGACGTCGACCAGGACGTCGGTCGGGCCGGGTCGGGGGGCGGGGATCTCGCCGTAGTGGATGTTCTCCGGCGGTCCGAGTTTCTCTATGAAAGCTGCGCGCATGGACACGGAGTCTCGCACCACCCTTTCGAACACCGCCCGCGACAAGGGGTTTTTCCGTCAACTCCACATCAGCGGCCTCTGCCTGATGGTCCGCCCACACATGAGCGCCGGTCCGGGCGGAGGCCCTGGAGGTCCTCTGCGGCCCCGATGGTGGTCAGGCCATCGGTCGCCGCGCGCGGGAGGTGTCCTGTGCACCTGGGCCGGATCGGAAAGAGCTACCTAGCGTGGAGCCGCCTGAACCGGCGTTCGACATTCTGCGTTGAGGAGAGCTCGATGAATGACGTTGGCCTGCACAGGGGTGACGTGCGGCGACAGGGAAACGTATCGGTCTGCGCCGATGTCCATGACGTCGTTCTCACCGAGCTGTGTTCGTTCCTGTTCGCCTCGTTGGCACGGGCCGACCAGCGCCGCAAGGGCGTCGAGTACGTTCGGGGCCTGCTGGGCGCCCAGGGCCGGAAGTCGATCCGCAACATAGCGGGCCTGACCGGTGGCCAGGCCACGGAACAGAACCTGCACCACTTCGTCAGCAGCTCGACCTGGGACTGGGGTCCGGTCCGTCAGGCGCTGGCGAACCACCTGGTACGAGTCGCTCCGCCGCAGGCCTGGGTGGTCCGGCCGATCGTCATCCCGAAGGCGGGAGAACGTTCGGTCGGGGTGGACCGCAGGTTCATCCCCTCGCTCGGGCAGGTGCTCAACGCGCAGCAGGCCGTCGGCGTCTGGTCGGCGTCGGAGGAGGTGAGCGTGCCGGTGAACTGGGGGCTGCACCTGTCGCAGGCATGGCTCGACGACGCCCGGCGCAGGCAGGCGTCCATCCCGGAGAGCGTGGACCCGCAGACCCTGGGCGAATGCGCGGTGGAGACCCTCCTGGAGCCGATGTCGGCGTGGCGGCTGCCGGTGCGGCCCGTGGTGATGGACGCGCGGGAGGTGGACGGCATGACGATGGTGCGGAGGCTGCAGGCCGCGGAAGTACCGTTCGTGGCACGGGTCACCAGCACCCTCGCACTGAGCCTCGTCGATCAGGCGCTGCCCGGCCACGGCGCCGACGCGCTCCCGGCCCATCAGATCCTGGGGGCCGCCCGGGATCTGCGGCGGCCGGTGACGTGGACGGACCACACCCAGGAGTCGAGGCCGCGGACCAGTCTGATCGCCGGTGTCCGGGTACGGATTCCGTCGCGCGGCCGGCGACTGCCCCTGCCCGGCCACCGCCCGGGGCGCGGTGACGGGGATCTGCTGCTGATCGGCGCGGGTACGAACGGAAGGCGCTGGCCGCAGGAACTGTGGCTGACCGACCTGACGGAGCAGCCGGCGGCCGCGTCGTTCCGCCTGAGCCGGCTGACGGGCCGGGTCGAACGGGACTTCACCGAGATCGCCGACCAGGTCGGGATCAGGGACTTCGCCGGGCGCTCGTTCGGCGGCTGGCACCGCCACGTCACCCTCGCCTCGGCCGCCCACGCGGTCACCGCTCTGGCCTGGGCCAATGACCGCCAGTTGTGCCGGGCGTCCTGAGACGACCCGGCGGTACGGCAGTCCGGCGGACCGGCAGTCCGGCAGTCCGGCGGACCGGCAGACCGGCGGTCCGGCGGTCCGGCGGTCCGGCAGGACCTGACGCCGTCGTGGCCCGGGCCCGGACCTTACGAACGGGCCGACGGTCCGGGCGCGGCGCTGCGTTCGATCAGGATCTGGCGAACGCGGGAGAGCCTGAGCGCGAGCTGGACTTCGAGCGCGCGCTCGGGCCGCTGCCAGTCACGTCCCAGGAGTTCGCCTATGCGCTCCAGCCGGCGGGCGACCGTGTTGGGGTGGACGTGCAGCCGCTGGGCCGCGTGCGTCGGACTGTTGCCCGTCTCGAAGTAGGCGCCGAGTGTCCGGGTCAGCTCGGTGTGCCGCTGCTGGTCGTATTCGAGCACGGGACCGATCGCCGACTCGACGAAGCCCTCGACGTTGCGGTCGTCCGCGAGCAGCACGCCGAGGAAACCCAGTTCGCGAGCGGAGGCGGAGTGTCCGGTGGTGCCGATGGCCGTCATCGCGTCGAGGCAGCGCAGCGCCTCCCGGTAGCAGTGGAAGACCGAGGCCGCTTCGGTGACCGGCCCGGCACCGGCCACCGTCACCGGTTCGTCGAGCAGGGGCGGCAGTTCGGCGGAGACCGCGGCGGCGGCGGCGCCCGCGTCCGTGCCCGGCAGGAGCAGCACGACACTGTCGGCGTGCACGGTTTTGAGCCCGTTCATCCGGTGCGCGTACGAGGCGGCCCAGGTGAAGGCCTTGCCGCGGCCTTCACCCTCGGGGCGGGCGATGACGACGACGTGCGGTGAACCGAGGTCCATGCCGAGCCGCCGGGCGCGTTCCTCCAGTTGCCGCGGGGGCCTCGGGGGAACAGCGAGCAGTTCCTCCAGGAGTTCGTCGTGGGCGCGGCCCTGATGGACGGCGGTCTTGCCGGCCTCCAGCAGCAGCTGGACCGCCACCGCCTGCGCGACCAGCCGCAGCAATTGGTTGTCACGTTCTGCGAGGATTTGCCCCGACTTCAGTATCAGCGCGCCGAGATTCTCCTGACCGGCGCTGATCGGCGTGGCCCACATCCCGCCGTCGATCGCGACCGGCTCGCCCGCGGCGTGGGCCTCCATGATGGCCGACGCCGTGGCGGCGAAGTCGGCTTCGGGCATCTGGCCGGCCGTCGCGAGGACCGTGCCGTTCGCGGCACATATCCGCACGCCGCCCCGCAGATGCCGGCTCGCCGTCGTGGCGAGCGCCTTCGGGTCCGCGCCGTTCAGCCCCTGCTCGATCAGCTCGCGGTGAATCCGGCCGAGATCGCGGCTCTCCGCGAGGTCCACGACCGTCCGGGCGTTCTCCACGGTCAGGACCTTCGCCGTGGAGACCGCCTCGTCCAGGAGCCGGGTCCGCTCGATGGCCAGGCCGGCCAGGTCACCGAGGGAGCTGATCAGGGAGATCTCGTCCCTGGTGAAGTGGCGCACGCTGCGGTCCGCGACGTAGAGGGCACCGAAGGGGGACGCGTCGTGGCTCAGCGGGACCGCCAGGATCGCGCGCAGCCCCTCGACCCTGACCACCTCGTCGATGTTCGGACTGTGACGTATGCCGGGATCGTTGAGATAGTCCGAGGTCCAGACGGGTCCCAGGTTGGCCAGGGCGGTGTTGCCCAGTCCGGAGCCCCCGGGCAGCCGGAGCCCGACGTTGAGTGTGGACGTGTGGCCGTCGGAGGCGTGCACGTAGGAGACCCCGTCCTCCGGACTGGGGAGGCTGATGTAGGACATGTCCACGCCGAGCAGCAGACGGGCGCGCCGGGTGACGACCTTGAACATCACGTCGAGGTCGTTGGGCGTGACCAGGTCGCGCGCGGTGTCCAGCAACATGGACAGACCGGCGTCACGCTGCTGGCGGCGCTCGCACCGGGAGTGGATGTTCAGAGCGAGCTGAGTGGTGATCTCCAGGTTCTCCAACTCGTCGGCGGTGGCGCCGTCATGACGCGCCTGCGTCACGAGCGCCTCGAAGCGCGCCGGCAGCGCCTCGTCCGCCAGCAGCCTCAGGACCGCCAGTGCGTTCGACCCGCCCGGATCTCCCTGCCGTGCCATGACGCCCCCGCCCTCCGACCCCACTGCCGTGCGGCTGCGACCCCGTGTGATCGTCAAGTTACTTACCGGGGTGGCCGGAGTCAACGGTGTGTTGATCTTGTTCAAGGGGTGGACGGTGGCCGGGGCACCGCAGCCGGCGGTCCGTTGTGTTGCTGGGTCACCTTCCACCTGTCCTGTCCCGTGGGCAGGATTCCACCGGAAGGCGGCGCGGAGGGCAGTTGTGCCCGATGGCCGAACAGGCATTCAGAGGAAACGATCATGAAGGTGGTACAGGACTACCGTCGGTCCCTCGAGAGGAGTCGGCAAGCCCTGGAGCAGAAGGACCGGCCGTCGAGCTTCGAGTTGTGCGGGCGGGAGTGGGACCTCCTGCCGGAGGTGTTCGCGCCGGTGTACTCACCGACCACCGCGTTCTCCATGGAGCTGATGGGCCTGGCGGATCCGGCGGCGTCCCCCCGGACCGGCTCGTTCCTGGAGATCGGCTGCGGGACCGGAGTGATCGCGGTGGCCAGCGCACTGAATGGCTGCGAGTCCGTGGTCGCCACGGACATCAGCGAGGCGGCGGTCCGCAACGCGGAGATGAACGCCGCACGGCACGGCGTCCACGAGCGTGTACGGAGCGTGCGCAGCGACCTCTTCGCGGGCCTGGGTGCGGACGAGCGATTCGACACGGTCTTCTGGCACTCCAACTACGTCCTGGCCCCGGAGAGTTACCAGTACCGGACCATGCACGAACGCGGTTACGTCGATCCGGGGTACGCGGCACACCGAAGGTTCCTGACCGGGGCACCGCACCGCCTGACGCCGGGCGGGGTCGCACTGCTGCACTTCAGCGGGCGCGGTGACCTGGCCACACTCACCCGCATCGCCGGCGAATGCGACCGGAGGCTCAGAGTGGTTCGCAGTGCCGTCTTCCAGGAGGGCGAGCACGAGGTGGAGCACATGCTGCTCGCGGTGGAGCCGACATGCTGACCGAGCGCCGGCCGGCCACGCCCCGGCGCCGGCCGGAGGACACCGTGCGCACCCTGCTGATAGACAACCACGATTCGTTCACCTACAACCTGTTTCACTACCTGGCCGAGGTGAACGGCCGGGAGCCCGAGGTCGTCGTCAACGACGACCCCCGCTGGAACATCGGCCACTTGTCGGAATTCGACAACGTGGTGCTGTCCCCCGGCCCCGGCAGTCCGGACCGGGCCGCCGATTTCGGTATCTGCCGACAGGTGCTGGAAGAGAGCGACTCGCCGGTCCTCGGAGTGTGCCTGGGACACCAGGGACTCGCGGCACTGTACGGGGCCCGGGTGCACCGCGCGCCGGAGCCCTGGCACGGCCGCGTCTCCCCCGTGCTGCACGGCGGAACCGGTCTCTTCGAGGGGCTCCCCTCCCCCTTCCTCGCGGCCAGGTACCACTCGCTGGCCGTCGACCGGCTGCCGTCCGGGCTGGAGGCGACCGCCTGGACCCCCGACGGCATCCTGATGGGCCTGCGGCATCGCGAACGCCCGCTGTGGGGAGTGCAGTTCCATCCCGAATCGATCGGTGGCGAGTACGGCCACCTGCTCCTGGACAACTTCCGCCGGCTCACACTGCGGCACGGCCCCAGCCGGCCCGTGCCCCGTTCGGCGAGGGAAACGGCCGGACCGGCGCCGCGGCCGCCGGCCGCCCGACGGTCCGTCGGCGGGGCACCACCGCGTCGGCTCCGCGTCCTCACCCGCCAGGTGGAGACCCGCTGGGAGGACGAGGTCGCCTTCGACCGGATCTTCCGGGGAGGCGAGCACGCCTACTGGCTGGACAGCGGCCGGCCCGACACGGACGTCGGCAGATTCTCCGTCATGGGAGACGCCGGCGGCCCGCTCGCCAGGATCGCCACGGCCGACGTGACGAGCGGAACGGTGACGGTCCGGTCCGCGGCGTCCACCGAGGTGTGCACCAGCGCCTTCCTCGAGTGGCTGGACCGCGACCTCGCGTCGATCCGGACGGAAGTCCCCGAACTCCCCTTCGACTTCGCCCTCGGATGGGTCGGTTACCTGGGCTACGAGCTGAAGGCCGAGAGTGGCGGGCGGATGGCGCACGGCTCGGCGGAGCCCGATGCCGTGATGGTCTTCGGTGACCGCGCGCTGGTCTTCGACCACGCCACCGGCATCACGCATCTGCTCGCCCTCGCGGAGGAGGGCGAGCAGGACCAGGCGCTCGGTTGGCTGGAGGAGACGGCGGGGCGGCTCGCCGGTCCCGTCGGGCGCGGCGCCCCCCACCCGGGCCCGCCCGAGCCTCTGGACGCCCTGCGCATGCGGCACGACAGGACCGCCTACCTCGGCCTGTTCGACGTCTGCCAGGAGGAGATCGCCGCCGGTGAGACGTACGAGATCTGCCTCACCAACATGATCGAGGCCGACGGCGCACCGGACCCGTGGCAGAGCTACCGGTTCCTGCGCCGTCACAGCCCGGCCCCGTTCGGCGCCCTGCTGAGGTTCGGCGACCTCTCCGTACTGAGCACCTCGCCCGAACGGTTCCTGCGGGTTGACCGCCACGGCGTCGTCGAGTCCAGGCCGATCAAGGGAACACGGCCGCGCGGGGCGACCGAGGGCGAGGACGCGGCGCTGATCGCCGACCTGATGAGCAGCGAGAAGGACCGTGCCGAGAATCTGATGATCGTGGACCTGGTCCGCAACGACCTCGGGCGGTGTGCGGAGGTCGGCTCGGTGGAGGCGGTCGACATCTTCCGCGTCGAAACGTACGCCAGGGCCCACCAATTGGTCAGCACGGTACGCGCCCGGCTGCGGGAGGACTGCTCCGCCGTCGGGGTCACCCGGGCCGCCTTCCCGCCCGGTTCGATGACGGGCTGCCCGAAATCGCGCACGATGGAGATCATCGACCGGCTCGAACAAGGACCCCGCGGGGTGTACTCCGGCGCCATCGGCTACTTCTCCCTGACGGGGGCGGCCGATCTCAGCGTGGTGATCCGCACCGCGGTGATCACACCGGGGCGGCTCCGCTACGGGGTCGGTGGCGCGATCATCGCGCTCTCCGACGCCGCGGAGGAGTTCGAGGAGACCGTGGTCAAGGCCGCCCCGCTGCTCTCCCTGGCCCAACTGGAGCTGCCGGAGCGGGACTCCGACTCCCTCATCCACTGAGCGGACGGCGGCGCTTCCCGGCGGCCGGCCGGGTACGCC
>NZ_JBSFVR010000099.1:0-22442 GCF_053592415.1 Streptomyces sp. NPDC002690
CTCCGCGCCGCCGTCACGGCCCCGGCCGGGGCCGGGGCCGGGGCCGACGACATCGACCGCGACCCGCCCCCGACGCCCGATCCGCCCGTGCCCACTCCCGTCCGGCCCCGGATCGGGGAACCCCGCCCACCCGCACCCCGCCCACGCGCCACGCCCCACGAGGTGAAGCCCCGATGCAGCCCCCGGAGTTGCCGCCGTTGCCCGCGCTCACCCGCGCGGAAGCGGAGTTCATCGACCGCTATCTCGCCGTCCTGGACCAGATGGGCCGGATCAACCCCGCCCGGGGCAGCGACACCTACGGAGCGCTCCGGGCGGCACAGGCGCTGGCCTCGCACGCGGCAGCGCTGCGGGACGCCCTCGCACTGATGCACGAGCGGGGGGAGGCGCAGATCCACACCGCCACGTTGACGCGGGCGCTGAGGGCACTGGACGGGGAGCGGCGGGCGGGACGGGTCGCCGTACCGCCCCAGTCGGGGAGTTGACGCCACGGGGTGGGCGCCGGTCCGGGGCCGGGGCCGGTGTCCGTTCGGGCGACGAGAAGGCGGGGGCCGAGATCTCCGGCATCGAGGCCGGCGAGGTCGCCGTCGTGTTCGGCCCAGCGGCCGGAGCCGAGGGCGTCATCGAGGCTTCGTACCGCCCGCAGCTCGGCCGCCGGCCCGACTCCCGTCCACACCGACATCGCACGGCGCACGTGATCCTCCGTCCGGATACGCCCCCGGTCGGCGTCGGTACGCCTCGTGCAAGCCGTCGGCGCAGTCCCAGGGGACGGGCATCGGTTCGGCGCGGGCGCCGATCGCTTCTGCCGTCCTCGCGAGTGAGGGGAACTCCGCCAGGACGCCGACGAACTCGCGCTCACCCCGGCCAGTCGGGCCACGCGCCCTTCGGTCCAGTGATCCTTCACGGCACCCACGGTGCGGCCTGACGCCACGTGAGGGTCAAGGACCGCACCCGTCGACGGCGGGGGCCGGTCGGTGGCCTTCGCCGCCCGCGGCGGAGACCCGGCGGGGCAGAAGCCCTCGGACCGGCCAGGCCGGGGTCGACCGGGCAGGACCGGTCGGCGGGACCGGCCAGGCCGGGGCCGGGGCCCATGCGCGGGACCAGACCGATTCGCCCTGTCACCCCGGCGACACTCCGTAACGAATATCCGATATTCCGCCCGTTCGGCGCAGGGGTTCCACCCCTCGAACCGCTCCCCCGGTTTGCGCTCCCCGGGGTTCTCCCCTTGCGCGAAGTACCGCACTCCGCAAGGTCGGTGAAGGTGCTCCTGGTGTGCGCCCCTGGCCGCACGGGACACTCCCCCACTCTCCCGGCGCAACGTCGGCCGACCGTACTGACTTCCTCTGCCACCTCGAAAATCCCGCGCGGCCTGGGTGAAGATCCGTGGGACGACAAGCCCCCGCCACCCTGACGGGGCGGTCCGCGCGGACGCCGAGTCCTGCCGCCGAGCGGATGACGGGTCGACAGGAGTGGATCGGCAGGAGTGGAGGACCCGAGCACAACGGGCCGGCCGGGCAACCGGACGTCCCTCGGGGTGAAGCCGCATCGCGCGGCCGGGCGACTTCGCCAGCCCGAACCCGACAGGTCATCCTTCACAGGCGGCTGACGAAGGGTTGCGCATGACTGCGCAGGTTCATGTCCCGTCTCTGCTCACCCGGGCCGGTACCGCCTCGGTCCTCACTCTGGCCCTCAGCTCGACGATGCTGGCCCCCGGCCTGGTGTCCGACGCCGAGGCCGCCACCACCGCCCGTGCGTCGAAGGCGCTCCGGATCGCCGCGTCGAAGAAAGGCTCCCCCTATCAGTGGGGTGCCACCGGGCCCCGCAGGTTCGACTGCTCCGGGCTGACGCTCTACTCGTTCAAGAGGGTCGGCAAGAAGCTGCCCCGTACGGCGCAGCAGCAGTACAACAAGACCCGCCACATCACTTCCTCCCAGCGCAGGAAGGGTGATCTGGTCTTCTTCCACAGTGGTCGCAGCGTCTACCACGTGGGCATCTACGCCGGTAACGGCAAGATCTGGCACTCCCCGAAGACCGGTTCCGTGGTGAGGCTGGAGCGCATCTGGACGAAGCGGGTCTGGTACGGACGGGTGCGCTGACGGGCACCGGACCCGAGCCGCCGCCGCAGGGCAGCCGGCCCGGACGCGGCGACACGCGACGACACCGCCGGGTCGCGTGTCCGCCCCGTCCGGGCCTGGCGCGAGGTCAGCCCCGTACCGGCACCGACCAGGGCAGCGCGACCCACACGGTCTTGCCGCCTTCCTCGGTGGGGGTGACGCCGAACCCCCCGCCGCACTCCTTGGCCAGCGCTCTGATGATGGCCAGGCCGCGCCCGTTGTCCTGTTGCACGGCCGCAGGCAGCCGTCTGGGCCACCGGGGGTGGCTGTCGGTCACCTCCAGTCGCAGTTCCTCGTCGCGGTCGAGCACCAGCCGCACCGTGAACGTGGGTGACTGGCCGAGTGTGTGCAGGACCGCGTTGGTGGTGAGTTCCGAGACGATCAGCAGGATCGTCCCGGCGTCCTCCGTGTCGTCGTGCATGCCCCACTCCGCGAGTACGCGGGCCACGTGTCTGCGGGCCGCGGACACCGACACCGGATCGCTCGGCAGGGTGACATGTGCTTCCTGATGGTCTGCCATGGCGACGCCGTCCCTTTCCGCCCGGGCGACCCCTATCGGCCCGGATTGTGCCTGGCGTCAGAGTGCCACCGCAGGAGCCCATGCAGGCACGATCTGCCGAGATATGCATATATCTATCGCTCAATGCGGTGAACTCCGGCTCACGGAAGCTCGAACATTCGGCACACTTGTCTCCAGGCCGACCGGCGGAAGGAGACCGGAATGGGCAACGGCCCCGTCGTGCGCCGTCGCAAGCTCGGTGAGGAGTTGCGGAGTCTGCGCCACTCGTCGGGACTCACGAGCCGGCAGGCGGCATCGCTGCTCGGCTGGCACCAGTCGAAGGTGAGCAGGATCGAGACGGGGGCGAGCGGGGTGTCCCCGGCCGATGTCGGCCGCCTGCTCGACGCGTACGCCGTCGCCGACCCCGAACTGCGCACCCTGCTCTCGGCGCTGGCAGGATCGGCGGACGGCCGTGATACGGGCTGGTGGCACGCCTACCGGGGCGTCATTCCGCCGCAGTACCGCGATTTCATCGCTCTGGAGGCCCAGGCCGAGACGGCCAGGACCCTGGAGACCTCGGTGGTTCCCGGACTGCTCCAGACCGCCGACTACGCACGGTCGGTCACCGAGTCCGCGCTGGACGGGATACCGGGGGCGCATCTGGACGCTTTGGTCGAAGTACGGCTGGCCCGCCAGTCGGTGCTGCGGTGCGACGCCCCGCTCGAACTGACCGCTGTGCTCGACGAGGCGGTGCTGCGGCGCGAGGTGGGCGGGCGGCGCGTGATGCGGGCCCAGCTGGACCATCTCGCGGAGATGACGGAACTCCCGCACGTGCGTATTCAGTTGGTCCCGTTCAGCGCCGGGGGGTACGTCGGCCTGACCGGACCGTTCGTCATCTTCTCCTTTCCGACAACTTCCGCACTGGATGTGGTCGTTCTTGACCACTTGACGCGTAGTCACTATCTGGAGCGGAAAGAAGATCTGGAGGCGTACGGTTCCGCTTTCCGCACCATGCGGGGGCGTGCGCTCTCTCCCGAGCGGTCGAGGGACCTCATCACGGCCATCGGCCGCGAGGGGCGGCCGTGACGAACCACCGCGGGCCCGGCCGGACAGAGCGGGACGGTCCCGCAGACGTCCACCGATCCGAAGGAGCACCATGGCCGACCGTCCGTCACCGCCCACCTCACCGTGGCGCCGCAGCAGTCGCAGCACCGGTATGAACAACTGCGTGGAGACAGCGTTACGAGGCCCGGGCCTGCTGTCCGTACGCGATTCCAAGGCCACGGACCGGGGCCGGTTGTCCTTCTCCACACCCGCCTGGAGGGCGTTCGTCTCGGGCCTCGGGGACCCGGGCGAGGACGTGCGCTGAGGGCGTTCCGCGCGTACGTCCTCGCCCACCGGTCAGGCGGCGCCCCTCGGAGCCGTACGGACGATCGTCTCCAGGGCGGAGTCGACACGTTCGTCCGTCAAATCGGCCCGGGCGGTGAGCCGCAGACGCGAGACACCGTCCGGGACCGACGGCGGGCGGAAGCAGCCCACCGCGATCCCGGCCTCCCGGCAGTCGGCCGCCCAACGGACGGCCGACTCGGGGGAAGGCGCCCGTACCGACACCACTGCGGCGTCCGGGCGCGCCGCGCGCAGCCCCGCCCCGGTCAGCCGTTCGTGCATCCGGGCGGCCACCTCGCGCGCCCGGGCCGCGCGTTCCGGCTCCCTGCGCAGCACCGTGAGGCTCGCGAGCGCGGCGCCCGCGGCGGCGGGGGCGAGTCCGGTGTCGAAGATGAACGTGCGGGCCGTGTTGACGAGATGACGGATCACCCGCGCGGGTCCCAGGACCGCGCCACCCTGGCTGCCCAAGGACTTGGAGAGGGTGAGCGTGGCCACGAGCCCCTCGTCCCCCGCCAGCCCGCAGGCGGCCGGGGCGCCACGTCCACCGGCTCCGAGCACCCCGAGACCGTGGGCGTCGTCGACGAGCAGCCCGGCGCCCGCGCTCCGGCAGACGTCGGCGAAGGCGGCCAGTGGGGCCGCGTCCCCGTCGACGGAGAACACCGAGTCGGTGACCACCAGGGCCGGCCCGCGGTGGGACTCCAGGGCCTTCTCGACAGCCTCCGGGTCCGCGTGCGCCACCACCTCCGTCCTCGCGCGCGCCAATCGGCAACCGTCCACGATCGATGCGTGGTTGGAGGCGTCGGAAACGATGAGGCCCTCCGCGCGGGAGAGAGCGGTGAGGGCGGCCAGGTTCGCCGCGTAGCCGGAGGAGAACACCAGGGCGGCCTCGAAGCCGCAGAAGTCGGCGAGTTCGTACTCCAGTTCCTCGTGGAGAACGGTGGAGCCGGTGACCAGGCGTGAACCCGTGGCGCCCGCGCCCCACTTCCGCGCGGCGCCGGCCGCCGCCTCGGTCACCTCGGGGTGCCGGGTGAGCCCGAGGTAGTCGTTGCTCGCGAGGTCCAGCACCTCGGTGGCGGCGGGCCGCGGGCGCAGCGTACGGACGAGTCCGGCGGCGGCACGGCGGCCGGACTCCTCCTCTGTCCAGTCGAACGGGGAGAAGGCCATCGGGGGGTCCCTTTTGTAGGCAGCTCACAGAGCGTAGCCGGGGGCGCAGCCGGTCATGGTGTGGCAATACACACACACCCTCCCCCTCTCTGCTGTCGGGTTCCTCCTTGGCCGATGGCCGTGGAGTGCGTCAGGATCGACGCCATGGACCTGTTGAGCACACTGGTGGACAAGGGGCTGCGGCGCGAACTGCCGACCCGTGATGAGGCACTCGCCGTGCTGGCGACCTCCGACGACGAACTGCTCGACGTGGTGGCCGCGGCGGGCAGAGTGCGTCGGCAGTGGTTCGGGCGCCGGGTGAAGCTGAACTATCTGGTCAACCTCAAGTCGGGGCTGTGCCCGGAGGACTGCTCCTACTGCTCGCAGCGGCTCGGCTCCGAGGCGGGCATCCTCAAGTACTCCTGGCTGAAGCCCGAAGAGGCGTCACGCGCGGCAGGCGCGGGGGTGGCCGGAGGTGCGAAGCGGGTCTGTCTGGTGGCGAGCGGCCGGGGCCCCACCGACCGGGACGTGGACCGGGTCTCCCGGACCATCGAGGCGATCAAGGACCAGCACGAGGGCGTCGAGGTGTGCGCCTGTCTGGGCCTGCTCTCCGACGGGCAGGCGGAGAGGCTGCGTTCGGCGGGTGCGGACGCGTACAACCACAACCTCAACACCTCCGAGGCCACCTACGGCGACATCACCACCACCCACACCTACGCCGACCGAGTGGAGACCGTGCGCCACGCCCAGGGGGCGGGGCTGTCCGCCTGCTCCGGGCTGATCGCGGGCATGGGCGAGAGCGACGAGGACCTGATCGACGTGGTCTTCGCCCTCCGTCAACTCGACCCCGACTCCGTGCCGGTGAATTTCCTGATCCCGTTCGAGGGCACTCCGCTCGCCAAGGAGTGGAATCTGACGCCCCAGCGGTGCCTGCGGATTCTGGCGATGGTCCGGTTCGTCTGCCCGGACGTGGAGGTGCGGCTCGCCGGTGGCCGGGAGGTGCATCTGCGGTCGATGCAGCCGCTCGCGCTGCACCTGGTCAACTCGATCTTCCTGGGCGACTATCTGACCAGTGAGGGGCAAGCGGGCCAGGCCGATCTCGACATGATCGCCGACGCCGGGTTCGAGGTGGAGGGTGCGGACACCACGACGTTGCCCGGCCACCGTGCGGCGGCCGGCGCGGGCACCGGATGCGGGGCGCACAAGGACTCCGGCGGCGGGGCGGAAGCAGGTGGCGGCTGCGGCGGCGGGGCGGAAGCAGGTGGCGGCTGCGGGACCGAAGCGGGTGGCGGCTGCGCTCCCTGCGGCGGACCGGCCGTGGCGGTGGAAGCGACGGCGGACGTCCCGTCGAAGGAGCAGGTGGCTGCCGCGGCGGCGCGTACGGACCTGGTGGCCGTGCGCCGGCGGGGTGCGGGGACGGATCTCGCTCCGAATGCCTGACGCGTACGTCGAGGGGCCGGCCCGCTCCGCCGGGCCGGCCCCGGACCTCCCCCGAGCCCCGTCGTCCGCGTTGACGCCCGCCCGGCTGCGGTCCCTCGACCGGGCACACGTCTGGCACCCCTACGGGCCGATGCCCGGACGGCAGGAGCCGCTGATCGTGGAGTCGGCCTCCGGTGTCCGGCTGAGACTCGCGGAACCCGTCGAAGGGCAGCGGGAACTGGTCGACGGGATGTCCTCCTGGTGGTCCGCGGTGCACGGCTACAACCACCCGGTCCTGAACGCGGCGGCGCACACACAACTGGGACGGATGAGCCATGTGATGTTCGGCGGGCTCACCCATGAGCCGGCCGTGCGGCTGGCCGCCCGGCTGGTGGAGATCACCCCCGCCCCCCTCCAGCACGTCTTCCTGGCCGACTCGGGTTCCGTCTCCGTCGAGGTGGCGGTGAAAATGTGCCTGCAGTACTGGCGATCCGCCGGCCGACCCGCCAAACAGAGGCTCCTGACCTGGCGCGGCGGCTACCACGGCGACACCTGGCAGCCGATGTCCGTATGTGATCCCGAGGGCGGGATGCACGAACTCTGGTCAGGGGTCCTGCCTCGGCAGATCTTCGCCGACGCCCCGCCGGACGGTTTCGACGCGGAGATCGACGAGGCTTACGCGGGACATCTGCGCGAGCTGATTGCCCGTCATGCCCATGAGCTGGCTGCGGTGATCGTCGAGCCCGTCGTCCAGGGCGCCGGGGGAATGCGGTTCCACTCGCCCGGCTATCTGCGGGTACTCAGGGAGGCGTGCGACGCGCACGGCGTCCTGCTCGTCCTCGACGAGATCGCGACCGGATTCGGCCGCACAGGGCGGCTGTTCGCCGCGGAGCACGCCGGGATCGCCCCGGACGTGATGTGCGTCGGCAAGGCGCTGACCGGCGGCTACCTCACGATGGCGGCGACCCTGTGCACGACGAAGGTGGCCGAGGGCATCTCGCGCGGCGAGGTACCGGTGCTGGCGCACGGCCCGACCTTCATGGGCAACCCGCTCGCGGCGGCGGTCGCCTGCGCCTCCGTGGACCTGCTGCTCGGCCAGGACTGGCAGGGCGAAGTGGCGCGGATCGGCGCGGGGTTGCGGACCGGTCTCGCGGGGGCCGCCGGGCTGCCGGGGGTCGCGGACGTGCGGGTGCTGGGTGCGATCGGGGTCGTCCAGCTCGACCACGAGGTGGACATGGAGGTGGCGACCCGTGCGGCGGTGCGCGAGGGCGTATGGCTGCGGCCGTTCCGGGACCTCGTGTACACGATGCCGCCGTACGTGACGGACGACGAAGACGTGGCACGGATCTGCCGTGCTGTGTGCGCCGCGGCGCGGGAAGGATGACCATGACCATTCTGGTGGTGTCGGGCACGGGCACCGAGATCGGCAAGACGATCGTGACCGCGGCCGTGGCGGTCGCTTCGGGCGGCCGGGTCGCGGTGCTCAAGCCCGCGCAGACCGGTGTCGCCCCGGGAGAGAACGGTGACGCGGCCGAAGTGGTACGGCTGGCAGGCAGCGAGGTGACGGCGGTCGAACTGGCCCGCTATCCGGAGCCGTTGGCGCCCGCGACGGCCGCCCGGCGCTGCGGACTCGCGCCCGTGCGCCCGTACGAGATCGCCGACGCCGCGCGGAAACTCGCGACGGAGCACGACCTGGTACTGATCGAAGGGGCGGGCGGGCTGCTCGTACGGTACGACGACGACGGGGCCACGCTGGCGGACGCGGCACGGCTGCTGGAGGCGCCTGTGCTGCTGGTGGCGGCGGCCGGCCTGGGCACGCTGAACTCCACCGCCCTGACGGCGGAGGCGCTCCGGGCCCGGGGACTCCTGTGCCCCGGGGTGGTGATCGGCAGCATGCCCTCCGACCCGGATCTGGCCACACGGTGCAACGTGGAGGACCTCCCGGTCGCCGCGGGCTCTCCGCTCGTGGGCGTGCTGCCGGCCGGCGCGGGGGCGCTGCGGCCTGCCGACTTCCGCGCACAGGCGCCGACTTGGCTCGCACCGGAGCTGGGCGGGGTGCGCGGGGCCGACTGATTCCGGTGCCGGGGCATCCCTCCTCCGACTCGTCGGGCGTCGGGCGTCGGGCTCAGCCGCACCAGTCGTGCAGCTCGTCCGCGATGTCGCGTACGCCGGCCTTGCCTTCCTTCACCAGACGGGCGAGGTCGCGCACGCGGTCGGGGGAGGTCCTTACGGGGAGCCCGGAGGCGATCAGGTAGCCGTATGCCACGGCGGAGGCGAACATCGCGTTGGAGTGCTCCAATGCCGGCACATGCAGCAGGAGTTGGAGCAGCGAGGCGGCGCGTGCGTGGGGGCTGGCGTAGACCGGGCTGCCGAAGATCTCCGCCTCGTGCCGGCTGACGGCGGCGACGAGGGCGCCCCAGTCGGCGACGTGCGGATCTCCCGGCGTCCGGTGCTCGGCCACCATGAGCAGCCAGGAAAGATCGATGCGCAGGGTCTCGGGACCGGGTGACGGTGATTCGGGTGACTCGTCGTGTTCCATGCAGAGAGACCGTCTCGTGAAGGGGAAGGCGCCCGGTCCGCGCGCGGGGAACCCGTCGGTTCCGGACTCAGTATTCCTCAGGGCCGGGTGCGGAGCGAACCCCCGCCGCGTGGTTCGTCCGCGGCTCCGTCCCGTCGGCCGGGGCTCCCGGGTGGCCTCGGGCGCCGACAGCCCGTCAGCTGTCTGCGGCCTTGTCGGCTCCGCGTGCTCGCGGGTCCGGCAAACTGAGGCGACGGGGACCGGGTTCGCGTGCGGGAGCCTCCGGTCACCGGTGTTCACACCGTCAGGTCGGGGTGAATTCAGGAGGCGCCGACGTCGCGGGACGCCGCCAGCCGGGCACGATGCGCGCGGACCCTGCCTCGACTGGCGCACGACGGGGAAGGGCACCAACGGCGGCGACCGGCCGGATCGGTGAAAACGCCACGGCAGTCGTCCTCGGGGCAGATCTTGAGCCCGTCCCGGTCGACGCCTGTGAGATGGTCCACGGCCTGCACGGCGATACGACGGAGGGCACCGTCGGCGCCTGCCGGGGGACGACGGCGCAGGCGGTCACCGCCGGTCAGTTCCACCCGGTCGTCGGCGCCGAGAAAGTCGACCAGCTCCGCGATCGCCTCCGTGGGAGGGGTGCGGTCCTGGACGGTGGCGAAGGCCAGAGTGCGCAGGCATTCCCGTAGTCGCCACGCGCCCACCAGGTCGTCGTGGGTCACCTCGCGGCTCGGTGCCAGCCCACTCGCCCGGAGCCATTCGGCCAGTCGCTCCACCGAGTCGAGGCGCTCGACCGGGTGGCTGCCGAAGGCGCGGCCCCGGGTGGCAAGCAGATTGAGCCAGGTCGCCCCGCAGTCGAAGCGGAAGTCGTACGGGTCTTCGGTCACCATGCCCCACAGCGTAACGCCTGAGTCGTTACCTCTGCTAGCTTCGTAACGCCTGGACCGTTACATCCTTGACGAGGAGATCACCCATGCCCTCTTCCGGCCCTGCCCGCATCACCCCTCTCACCGAGCGGCTGACGCCCGCCGTCCTCGACCGCGAAGAGGGCTATCGGACACTCGACACCCTCCAGGACTCCGCGACCCAGTCGCTCTTCCCCTGGCTGGAGGATGTGGCTCCAGGATTTCCCGATTACCTGATCACCACCCTTTTCGGCGGCACCTATCAACGCCCCGCACTGTCCCCGCGCGAGCGCCAACTGGCGAACTTGGCGGCACTGACCGCACTCGGAGGCGTCGATCCTCAACTCGCCGGACAGGTCGCGACCTCACTGCGGGTGGGCCTGACGCCCGAGAAGGTGGTCGAGGTCTTCGTCCACCTGGCGCCTTACGTCGGCGTACCCAAGGCACTGGCGGGGCTCCGGGTCGCCGTCGCGGCCCTGGACGACGCCGCACCGCGCGGTACGGAGCGGGGCGAGTCCCGGTGATCGGTAAGGCGGACACCACGGCCGGCGGCGGGGCCGGGGGCACGGACACGGGGGCCGGGGCAGAGGGCGGGGCCGGGGCCGAGGCCGGGGAGGCCGTGAGGACCGTGCTCGGCGACATCCCCCCGGGTGATCTCGGCGTCTGCGACGCCCATGACCATCTGTTCCTTCGCAGTCCGCGTCTGCCCGGCGAGGAACTCGACGACGTGGACGCGGCGCGGGCCGAACTCGGCTCCTTCGCACGGGGCGGCGGACGGGCCGTGGCGCAGTGGACACCTTGGGGCCTGGGGCGGCGGATGTCCGCCCTCCCCGCACTCTCCCGCGCCACCGGCGTCCACCTGATCGCGGCCACCGGCCTGCATCAGGCGAAGCACTACCGGGACGCACGGTTCCCCCACGGCGTGGAGGAGCTGACGGACCTGTTCGTCAGGGAGCTCACCCGCGGCCCGGTGCGAGCGGGCCTGATCAAGGTGGCCGGGTCCTTCCACCGCCTGGACGCGCACGCCCGCCGGACGATGGCCGCCGCCGCCGGCGCGCACCACGCGACCGGTGCACCGGTCGGCGTTCACCTGGAGGGTGGCACCGCCGCCCTGGACACCCTCGACTTCCTCTGCGCGGTCCACGGAGTCCCGGCCCACCGAGTGATTCTCGGCCACCTGCTCCGGTATCCGGACCCGGCCGTCCATCTGCGCGCCGCCGAAGCCGGGGCATTCCTCGCGTTCGACGGGCCGTCCAGGGCGCACCACGCCGGCGACTGGCGGCTCTACGAGTGCGTGACCACCCTCGTCGGCGCCGGTTACACCGACCGCGTGCTGCTCGGTGGTGACACCGTGACGGCCTCCGCGCGCGCGACGGCGGACGGGCCGGGGATGCGCCACCTCCTGGACGGAATCCGGGGGCGTATCGCTCGGGAGGCAGGTGCGGACGTCGCGCACGCGATGTTCGTGAGCAACCCCGCCAGGGCCTTCGCGGCCCACTGGCGCGCTCCGACAGCGGGCGCACCGGACACCGAACCCGACGCCGAACATACCCTCTGATCCGGGCGTCCGGGCCTGCGCGAGGCTCGGAACCGACCGGCCTGCGACGGGTTCGGCGACCGGGCGCAGCAGCCGTCGTATTCAGCGCGCGACGCGCTCCGTACCGAATTCCTCGGCGAAGACCGATTCGTACCGCTGCATGAAGTCGGCTGCCGCTTCCACGAAGGCGCGCCCCGCGTCCTCCGTGCCGGGTTCCGGGCGCTCCGCCGGAGTGCGGGTCGCGGCCACCCTCCTCCGCCGTGCGGCCTCGTCCGCGACGGCCTGGTCCACTCGGGAGTTCAGCTGGGCTCTGGGCATCTGTCCAAGCTAGCGCCGCCCGGTCCGCCCGGGCAAGGGGACCGGACTGCGCCCCGCCCTGAGCTGCGGGCCGACCACCCGCGGCATCTTCGTCCGCCAGGCACCCACGTCCTTCGGGCAGCCATCACGACATCGTCCGAAGGTGGCGGAACAGTCAATTTCGCTCGACTCCCACTGCTCGCCGGTGGTGGGATTCACTCATGAGTGATCTTTCGACGCATGACCTTTCGATACGCACCGCCACCCCCGCCGATCTGGACGAGGTGCTCACCTTCTGGAAGGAGGCCGCCGAGGGGACGAGCATCAGCGACGACCGGGACGGGATCGCGCGACTCGTGGAACGGGACCCCGAGTGCCTCCTGCTCGCGGAACGCGACGGCCTGCTCGCGGGGACGGTGATCGCCGGTTTCGACGGCTGGCGCTGCCACCTCTACCGGCTCGCCGTCCATCCGGAGCAGCGTCGCCGCGGTGTGGCCACCGCACTGCTGTCGGCCGCGGAGGAACGCTTCGTACGCCTCGGCGGGCGGCGCGGGGACGCGATGGTCCTCGACGACAACGAGCGCGCCCAGCATGCCTGGCGCGCGTCGGGGTACGAACGGGAGTCCCGGTGGAGCCGCTGGGTGAAGCCCTTGTCCCGCTGACCGTTCCCCGTACGAGAGGGAGCGGGGCGGCCCAGGGGCGGCCCCCACGCCACTTTGCCGATCCTTTACTATGTCAGTCCGCTTGATCCGCACAGTGATTCCAGTACGGCCACCGCAACCGGGACCAGCACCACAACCGGCACGAGGGCCTGTATGGCGATCGGCGTGCCGATCGGGATTCGATCCCCTGTCGAGAAAGGTGTGAGCGTCCGCCCATGGGCGAGCCTCCCAGTAGCCGAACCCGCCGTTGTCGCGGACATCGCGCGATCCTCCACCCGCTGCCCGATCATGGGACGGAGGTGAACCGATGACCGAAGTGCTTCTGCTGCTCGTGGCCGTGCTGCTCTCGATCGCCTGCGGCGCCTTCGTCGCCGCCGAGTTCTCCCTGACCACGGTGGAGCGCGGCGACCTCGAACGAGCTGTCCAGCGGGGCGAGCGGGGCGCGGCCGGCGCTCTCAAGGCCGTCCGCAGCCTCACTTTCCAGCTCTCCGGGGCGCAGCTCGGTATCACCGTCACCAACCTGGTGGTCGGCATGCTCTCCGAGTCGTCGATCGCCAAACTCATCCGTGGGCCACTGGTCGCGATCGGGCTCTCCCCGAGCCTGTCGCGGTCGGTCGCGCTGGTCCTCGGCACCGCTCTGTCCACGGTGGTCCTGATGGTGGTGGGTGAACTCGTCCCCAAGAACTGGGCGATCTCCTCGCCGCTGAAGGTCGCCAAGGCGGTCGCCACTCCTCAACGAGCCTTCACCGCGGTCTTCCGTCCCTTCATCAGCCATCTCAACAACACCGCCAACCGCATCCTGCGCCGCTTCGGCCTCGAGCCGGCCGAGGAACTGGCCTCCGCCAGGAGCCCGCAGGAGCTGGCAGCCCTGGCACGCCACTCCGCGAAGGAGGGGGCACTGGAGGCGGACACCGCCGAACTGTTCGTCCGCACCCTCAATCTGGCCGAGCTCACCGCCGAGAACGTCATGACGCCCCGGGTCCAGGTCACCGCGCTGGACCTGCAGGCGACCGCCGAGGACGTCGCGAACGCGACCCGGGCGACCGGGCTGTCCCGCTTCCCGGTCTACCGCGGCAGCCTGGACTCGGTCGTGGGTGTCGCGCACATCAAGGACGTCCTCGCGGTGCCCGCGGACCAGCGGCCCCGCAAGAGCGTCTCCGACCTGCTGCGCGAGCCCCTCCTCGTACCCGAGACCCTCGGCGTCGACAAGCTGCTCGACCGCCTCTCCGGCCGCAAGCTCGCCATGGCCGTCGTGATCGACGAGTACGGCGGCACGGCCGGTGTGGTGACCCTGGAGGACATCGTCGAGGAGGTCGTCGGCGAGGTGCGCGACGAGCACGACCCTCACGAAACGCCCGATCTGGCACCCGCCGGGGAGGACGCGGACGGCCGCACTCTCTGGTCGGCCGACGGCGCGGCGCGCACCGACCAGCTCCGCACGATCGGTCTGCGCGCTCCGGACGGTCCGTACGAGACCCTCGCCGGGCTCGTCGCCAACGAGGTCGGGCGCATCCCCCGGGAAGGGGACAGAGTCGAACTGGCAGGGTGGCGGATCGACGTCGTGGATGCCTCCGGACGCCGCGCCGCACGCGCCCTGCTACACGCACCGCTCCCCGGTGAGGACCCCCTGACGGAGGATGCCCGATGACCGTTCTCCAGCTCTTCATCGGTCTGCTGACACTGGTCGTGAACGCGTTCTTCGTGGGCGCGGAGTTCGCCCTCATCTCGGTGCGCCGGAGCCAGATCGAACCGGCCGCCGAAGCCGGTGACCGACGGGCCCGCAGCGTGCTCTGGGGCCTGGAACACGTCTCGGCACTGCTCGCCGCGGCCCAGCTCGGCATCACCCTCTGTACCCTGGTGCTGGGCATCGTCGCCGAGCCTGCCATCGCCCATCTGCTGGAGCCCGTGTTCGACGCGGTCGGAGTGCCGCACGGCCTGGTGCACCCGCTCTCGTTCGTCATCGCGCTGACAGTGGCGACCTATCTCCACATGCTGCTCGGCGAGATGGTTCCCAAGAACGTCGCGCTGGCCGACCCGGCGAAGGGCGCGCTGCTGCTCGGCCCGCCGCTGGTGGCGCTGGCGAGGGGGCTGCGCCCCGTGATCTTCGCGATCAACGCGTTCGCCAATCTGCTGCTGAAGCTCCTGCGGGTGGAGACGAAGAACGAGGTCTCCGCGACGTTCTCGGACGACCAGCTGGCGTTGCTGGTGAGGGACTCCGGGGACGCGGGGCTGGTGGACGACCGGTCGGCCGAGCGGCTGCGCCACGCCCTGGAACTCGGCAGCCGCCCCGTCCGGGACGTGGCCATGCCGATCGCCCAGATGGTCTGCACCCCGGTCGGCACGACCCCCGAGGAGCTGGAGCGGCTCTCGGCCGAATCCGGATACTCGCGCTTCCCCGTGATGGACGGCGAGCAGCGGATACTCGGCTACCTCCACGTCAAGGACGCCTTGGACGCGGCACCGCGCGATGTGCCGTTCCCGGTCTCCGCGATGCGCCCCATCGCCCGGGTACGGGCGGCGGCACCGCTCGACGACGTACTGACCGCGCTCCGGCGCAGCCGTACGCACCTCGCGGCGGTACTGGACGACGACGGCCGGCTGGTCGGCACGGTCACCATGGAGGACGTGCTGCGCGAGCTCGTCGGACGGCCGCGGTCCGGCTGACCGGGCAGCCGCACCCGCCAACCGGTCGGAGCCGGCGCACGCGACGGGGTGCGGGGCGCGGCTCTGCGCGCGGCATCCGCGTGGTGCGGATGCCCCTCGGGTCCGACGCCACGGGCGGCCCTGTGGCCCTGTGGCCCCACGGTCTGCGGGGTGCAGGGCCTCGAGACGGTCGGCGCACGCTGCCGAAGCGGGCAGCTCCGGCCTCCGCGATACGATCACTGAGCCATGGAAATGAATGCCTCTTACACCAGTCTCGTCGCGATCGGTGACTCGTTCACCGAGGGCATGTCGGACCTTCTGCCCGACGGTACGTACCGGGGCTGGGCCGATGTTCTCGCCTCCAGGCTGGCGGCTCGCTCCCCCGGCTTCCGGTACGCCAACCTGGCCGTCCGGGGCAAGCTGATCGGTCAGATCGTCGACGAGCAGGTGGAATCCGCCGCGGCGCTGCAGGCGGACGTGGTGACGCTCGTCGGCGGCCTCAACGACACTCTCCGCCCCAACTGCGACATGGGCATGGTGCGGGGACGGCTCGAGGAGGCGGTGGAGCGACTCGCACCGTCGTGCAAGACGCTCGTGCTGATGCGCAGCCCCGGACGGAACGGTCCGGTACTGGACCGCTTCCGTCCGCGCATGGAGGAACTGTTCACGCTGGTGGACGATCTGGCGGGCCGGCACGGCGCGGTGGTCGCCGACCTCTACGGGGCGCCGTCGCTGGGCGACCCCCGGTTGTGGGACATCGACCGGCTCCATCTGACCGCGGAAGGGCACAGCAGGGTCGCCGAGGCGGTCTGGCAGACGCTGGGGCTGCCCGCCGAGAGCGACTGGAGAATCCCCATGGAGACGGCAGCGCAGGTGCGCTGGAGTACCCGCCGGATCGAGGACGTCCGCTTTGCGAGGCAGCATCTGGCTCCCTGGATCGGGCGCCGACTCACCGGCCGGTCCTCGGGCGACGGCCGCGTCGGCGCCCAGTTCGACGCGGCCTCCGGGCGCGCTTTCTGGATCACCCCGGCGAATCCCGCCGACCCCGGTCCGGTGACCTCTTGGCTCCGGTGCGACGAGTCGCGGGACGTGTAGGGCGCACCGCTGTCGCGCGGCCCCGGGGGACACACGGTAGGGACATGGGTTCGACCAAGGACCCCATGTCCCGGCCCAGCGACGCGGCCCTGAAGGCGGCGTCCGCCCGCGTGTATACGGAAAGGTGACCCTCGTCTCGTAGCAAGCCACAAACGGGTCCCCGGCGTCGACCTGCACAAACCGCCAGTAGAATCCCTTCATGTGACTGCTGTGTCTGCGAAGCCTCGCATCCCCAATGTCCTTGCCGGCCGCTACGCCTCCACGGAGCTGGCCGTTCTCTGGTCCCCCGAGCAGAAGGTGAAGCTGGAGCGTCAGCTGTGGCTGGCGGTGCTGCGTGCTCAGAAGGACCTCGGGATCGAGGTACCCGACTCGGCGCTCGCCGACTACGAGCGCGTTCTCGACCAGGTCGACCTCGCCTCCATCGCCGAGCGCGAGAAGGTCACCCGCCACGACGTGAAGGCCCGCATCGAGGAGTTCAACGCCCTCGCCGGCCACGAGCAGGTCCACAAGGGCATGACCTCCCGTGACCTCACCGAGAACGTCGAGCAGCTCCAGATCCGTCTCTCCCTGGAGCTCATGCGGGACCGCACCGTGGCAGTGCTGGCGCGGCTCGGCAAACTCGCGGGCGAGTACCGGGAGCTCGTCATGGCGGGCCGGTCCCACAACGTTGCCGCACAGGCCACCACGCTCGGCAAGCGGTTCGCGACCGGCGCCGACGAGCTCCTCGTCGCCTACGGGCGTCTGGAAGAGCTGCTCGGCCGCTACCCCCTCCGCGGCATCAAGGGCCCGGTCGGGACCGCGCAGGACATGCTGGACCTGCTGGGTGGCGACACCGCCAAGCTCGCGGACCTGGAACAGCGCATCGCGGGCCACCTGGGCTTCGCCAACGCCTTCACCTCTGTCGGCCAGGTCTACCCGCGCTCCCTCGACTACGACGTGGTGACCGCCCTCGTCCAGCTGGCTGCCGCTCCTTCGTCCATCTCCAAGACGATCCGCCTCATGGCGGGGCACGAACTGGTGACGGAGGGCTTCAAGCCCGGCCAGGTCGGCTCGTCCGCGATGCCGCACAAGATGAACACCCGGTCCTGCGAGCGTGTCAACGGCCTCATGGTCATCCTGCGCGGCTACGCCTCGATGACCGGCGAGCTGGCCGGCGACCAGTGGAACGAGGGTGACGTCTCCTGCTCGGTGGTACGCCGCGTGGCGCTGCCGGACGCCTTCTTCGCCTTCGACGGCCTGCTGGAGACCTTCCTGACGGTCCTGGACGAGTTCGGCGCCTTCCCTGCCGTCGTGGCGCGTGAACTCGACCGGTACTTGCCGTTCCTGGCGACCACCAAGGTCCTCATGGGCGCGGTGCGGGCCGGTGTCGGCCGCGAGGTCGCACATGAGGCGATCAAGGAGAACGCGGTTGCTTCGGCTCTCGCGATGCGGGAGCAGGGAGCGGAGCGGAACGAGCTTCTGGACAAGCTGGCGGCGGACGAGCGCATCCCGCTGGACCGCGAGCAGTTGGACGCCCTGATGGCGGACAAGCTGTCGTTCACGGGGGCCGCCGGTGACCAGGTCACCACCGTGGTCAACCGGATCGAGGCCATCGTCAAGGAGCACCCCGCAGCCGCCGGATACACCCCCGGTTCGATTCTCTGACCAGCTGCGCCGTTCTTCTGCCGTGACACCCGAAGAGTTGGCTGCCGCCCGCGACCGCGTCGTCCCCGATGTGGTCGCGGGTGGTATGCGTGTGCTGTTCTGCGGCATCAATCCCAGCCTCATGACCGCCGCGACCGGCTACCACTTCGCGCACCCCGGTAACCGTTTCTGGCCGGTGCTCCATCTTTCCGGCTTCACCCCTCGCAGGCTGTCCCCGGCCGAACAGGGTGAGCTGCCCTCCTACGGACTCGGCATCACCAATGTCGTCGCGCGGGCCACCGCCCGGGCCGACGAGCTGACCGCCGAGGAGTACCGCGCGGGCGGACAGATCCTGGTCGAGAAGACCGGGCGTCTGCGACCTCGGTGGCTGGCGGTCGTCGGCGTGACGGCCTACCGGACGGCCTTCGGGGAGCGCCGAGCCCAAATCGGCCCGCAGGAACGGACCATTGGCGGTGCCCGCGTCTGGGCTCTTCCCAACCCAAGCGGACTGAACGCGCATTGGACCGTCGACTCGATGGCCGAGGAGTACGCCCGTCTCCGTGAGGCTGTGGAAGCTGCTGCACCGGGCTGCGGCTGAGGCGGCTGCTGTGCCTCCGGAAGTCCTGTCAGTGTCAGGCCCCCTCGGCCCCTGCTCGCACCTTCCGCCCATTCGTCTTCGGTTCCCTCGCCTTCGTTTACCTCGCCTTCGGTTACCTCGTCTTCAGGTCCTTCGCCGTCACGCATGGCTGCCGTACCTCCACGCTCGCTCGCAGCCGCGCGGTCGGCACCCTGCTCACGGACCAGGCAAGCCGCGTGGACATCAGACGTCCCGGGTACGTATCGCCCACCAACCGGCGAGCAGCGCGACTGCCGTCCAAGCAGCGGTCACCGCCAGCCCGGTCCAGGGGCCGAGGCTGCCCACCGGGTTCTCGTGCAGGATCAGCTGGCCCGCCCGGTCGGGCAGGAGGTCAGCCGCTCCTGAGGCCATGTCTCCCACGACGAACGAGACGATCAGAATGAACGGCACGAGGATGCTCATCACCACGACCGCGCTCCGGAGCAACGCCGTCAGACCTGCCGCGAGCAGGGCCATGAGCGCGAGATAGACGCCACTGCCCAGAACGGCTCGCAGCGCCCCGGGATGCCCCAGCCCGATCGCGAACTCCCCCATGAACAGCTGCCCCAGCAGAAAACTCACCAGGCCGGCCGCCTCCCCCACGATCAGAGCCGCCACGCCCACGACCACTGTCTTCGCGGCGTAGAAGAGGTCACGGCGCGGCACCGCGGTCAGGGACACCCGCAAGGCTCCGCCCACGAACTCGGAGGAGAAGGAGGTGGCGCCGAAGGCCATGGCAGCGATCTGCGCGAAGTTCAGCGTGTAGAAGGCGTTGAACACCGGATCGGCGTCGGGGTGGTTCATCTCCGCCTGCCCCACAGTGGCGGAAACGAGCACGGAGATGGCCACGGCGACCACGAACACCGCGGTCAGCGAGCCATGGACGGCGCGCACGGACCGCGCCTTGATCCACTCCGAACGCACGATTGCGACCGCTGCGTGCGACATGGTCATGCCTCCTTGGGCGAGGTGGGGGAAACTGCGGCGAATTCGGCGGCATCCGCCGTGAGATCGAGGTATGCCTCCTCCAGGGTGACCCGTTCCTCCACGAGCTCCAGGAGAGGGATGTGCCGGGACGCGGCCAGAGCACCGATCTCATCGGCACGGGCCCCGTCGATCCAACACACCCCGCCTCCCGTGTCGGTGGCGTCGTATCCGCTGTCGATCAGGGCGGCCCGGAGTGGTGCTCCTACGGCGGCCCGCACCCGCACTCTGGGACGACTGCGCGACGCGAGAAACCCTTCCGTGGACATGTCGGCGAGAAGCCTGCCCCCACCGAGAATGACCAGATGATCGGCGAAGGCTGCCGTCTCACTCATCAGATGACTGGACACCAGAACCGCGCGCCCTTCGCCGGCGAGCCGCTTCATCAGCTCACGGATCCAGACGATCCCCTCGGGATCGAGCCCGTTGGACGGCTCGTCCAGCATCACCGCCTCAGGATCTCCGAGCAGTGCGACAGCTATGCCCAGCCGTTGACGCATGCCGAGTGAGAACGTCTTGATCCGGCGAGTGGCGACGGATGCGAGGCCGGTCTCCTCCAGCACGGCCTCGACCCTTCGTCGCGAGATGCCGTTGCTCACAGCGAGGGCGAGCACGTGGTCGCGCGCGGTGCGCGATCCGTGCGCTGCTCCCGCGTCGAGCAGTGAACCGACCACCCGCAAGGGGTTGTCGAGCGTGGCATAAGCCCGTCCGCCCACGGTGGCGGTGCCACCGGAGGGGCGGTCCAGGCCGAGAATCACTCGCATCGTGGTGGACTTCCCCGCGCCGTTGGGACCGAGGAAACCCGTCACCCTGCCGGCCTCCGCACGGAAGGTGAGCCTGTCCACCGCTCGGGTGGATCCGTAGTCCTTCGTGAGCTGCTGCACATCGATACTGGTCATGTACTCAGCGTGGCTGCGGCGACCCTACGGCGTCCTCCCCCACCCGTGGGAATCCTCTCCCCCGTGCGGGGGAGGTACAGCGGGACGGGCACTGCCACCATTGCCCACATGCGCCGTCTACTCGCCCCGCTTGCCGCGCCAGTGACCTACAGTCGCTGGATCCATCTCGTCGCGCCGCTGGCTCTCGTAAGCGTGTGGCTCTTCGTCTCGCCCGGCGTGCCCTGGGAGCTCGCGCTGCTCGCAGTGCCCGTGGGTCTCCTCCCGGTGATGCGCATGGGGGAAGGGGTCCAGGCACAGCTGCTCCTCACGCCCGACGAGCGTGGCCGGGCCGATGCGACCGTCTCCGTCGCGCCTGCCACGACGTGGGGTGAGAAATGGCGGACCGTGCTCTGGCTGGAACTGCGCCTGCTGTTATGCATCGTCGTAGGTGTGGTCACCCTCTGGCTGCCCGCCACCTCGATCAGTTTCGTCGATGCGTTCCTGAGTGACGCCCCTGAGCGGGACGGCATATTCCAACTGATCGAACCCCACCCCTGGTACGGGGTGCTCGCTCCTCTGCCCATTCTTCTGCTGTTCGCGCTCGTCGTTCTCTGCGGACGGCTCTCGACGGCTGCCGCCCGCCGGCTGTTGGGGCCGTCGAGGACCGAGCGGATGTCGGCGCTGGAGGAACTCACGGAGCAACTCCTCGAGCGCAATCGCATCGCACGCGAACTCCACGACTCCATCGGCCACGCCCTGACGGTCTCGGTGGTGCAAGCGGGCGCCGCAATCACGGCGGACGACCCGGAGTTCACCCGGCGCGCGCTCGTCGCGATCGAGGAGACGGGCCGGGCCGCACTCGACGATCTGGAACGGGTACTCCGTGTGCTGCGCGAGCCGGGAGCCTCTGCCGATC
The DNA here is from genome assembly GCF_053592415.1 of Streptomyces sp. NPDC002690. Taxonomy (NCBI): domain Bacteria; kingdom Bacillati; phylum Actinomycetota; class Actinomycetes; order Kitasatosporales; family Streptomycetaceae; genus Streptomyces; species Streptomyces sp. NPDC002690. The sequence goes on from NZ_JBSFVR010000099.1 coordinate 21,239, forward strand.
GACGGCCGACTCTGATCGGAGTCGAGCAACTGCTCGACTCCGCGCGAAAATCCGGAGTCGCCGTGCACGCCGAGGTGACCGGGCGCATCGACCGCCTTCCCAACTCCTTGTCCCGGGAGGGTTACCGCATCCTGCAGGAATCACTCACCAACGCGCTGCGTCACGCGGGGCGGGTCCCCGTCCGCGTGCGTGTCGGCGTCGAAAGGGACCGCCTCGAACTCGATGTACGAAACCCGATGCCGGAGACCTCCCCCCGCTCGCCCCGGGGCCATGGACTGCAAGGGATGCGAGAACGCGCGAGGCTGCTGGGCGGGAGCGCGAAGGCCGGCCCGCACCAAGGCGAATGGCAGGTCCTCGTCACCCTGCCACTCCGAGGCGTGAGGTGATCCTGTGACGGTGAGCGTTCTTCTCGTCGACGACGAACCTCTCGTGCGGACGGGCCTGCGGGCGGTGCTGGAGTCGCAGCCGGACATCGTGGTGGCAGGGGAGGCAGCGGACGGCGCGGCAGTACTCCCCCTGGTCCGGCAGTTGCGGCCGGACGTGGTCGCCATGGACGTTCGGATGCCCCTGATGGACGGTATAGAGGCAACTCGGCTGCTGCTCCGCTCACTGACCGAACCCCCGAAAATCCTGGTGGTCACGACGTTCGAGAACGACGAGTACGTGTACGAGGCGCTGCGCGCAGGTGCGGACGGCTTCCTGCTCAAGCGCGCCCGGCCGATGGAGATCGTGAACGCCGTCCGGCTGGTGGCGGAAGGCGAGTCACTGCTCTTTCCCGCAGCCGTACGCCGGCTGGCTTCCGAGTACGGGACGAACAAGGCCCGAGCGGTGGTGGAACGGGCTGCACTCACCGACCGGGAGGCGGCCGTGCTCAGGTTGATGTGTCGGGGGCTGTCGAACGCGGAGATGGCGGCCAAACTGATGGTGGGCACCGAAACGGTGAAAACTCATGTCAGCGCGTTGCTGACCAAGCTCGGGGCCAGAGACCGTACCCAGGCCGTCATCACGGCCTACGAGTCGGGCTTCGTGGTCCCAGGCTGACAGCGGACGGGAACGGTCCGACCTCCCAGCCGTCCCAACCGCCCAAGACACCCACGCCGCCACAGTCGGCAGGCCGGCCAGCGCCCCTCAGCACCCCTGCACCCCGGCACCCGGCACCCGGCACCCGGCACCCGGCACCACGGGACCCGGCACCCGACCCCCG
>NZ_JBSFVR010000100.1:0-22423 GCF_053592415.1 Streptomyces sp. NPDC002690
TAGTCCTTCGTCGCCAGCGGCTCGAAAGCCGAGGCCGACTGCACCGGCCGGTAGCCGCCGTCGTCGTACCGGAACCGGTCCGCGTACGGGAAGAGTTCAGCCGCACCCCGTGGTCGTCGGCGGCCAGGCGTGCCACCCGGTCGTCGAGCCCCGTCCACGTGCCGGTGAACCAGTCGAGGTGGGCCTGGGAGGAGGCGATGCTGTCGAGGTACTCGGGGAGTTCGTGCTTCTCGGCGAGCGCCAGGGAACGGGCCAGGCGGACCTGGGCTTCGCCGTACCGTCCCCAGCGCATCGCCTCCTCACCCACGTTGGTGTGACCGACCGCGACGATGGCCGCCTCCCGGGGGCCCGACGCGTCGTCCGGGATCTGCCGGGCCGCCTCCCAGCCCGCCTCCTCGCCGAGCGTGAGAAGGGCGAAGGCCCGCTCGGCGGACTGGCGCAGTCGCTCGTGCGGCAGGGTGGAAGGCGTCTGTACGGGTGCTTCCCGCAGCCAGCGCAGGTGTTCCGCGGCGGGCCGTGCCTTGCCCAGCGGCAGCGCGAGCAGGACACGGGCGCGCGCCGCCTCCGACGAGTGCGGCGCGAGGTGGGGCAGGGCCGCCAGGATCTCCAGCCGGCCCGCCTCGAACTCACCCGCTGTCATGAGGACCCGGCCGGTCTGGAAGCGCACCGCCGCTTCCAGGTCCGGCGCCAGAGGTCCGGCTCCGAGGGCCGCCCGGAGCGGGGCGACGACCAGGGTGTACGGGTCGGAGCCGGGAAGCGCCTGGAACTGGATCTTCGCCACGAGGTGCACCAGGCGGTCCGTCGGCAGGACGGCCGTGGTGACCAGGCTGTGCAGCAGCAGCGCGGCGGTGGTCACGTCCCCCGCCTGGACGCAGAGGTCGGCGGCCCGCTCGGTGTACCGGATCGCCAGGGCGGCCTCGCCCGCCAGCCGGAAGTGGCGGGCCAGTTGGGCCACCGGCGTCGGCTCGGTTCTCTGGAGGGCCCGGCCGGCCCGCAGGTGCAGGGCGCGTCTTTCCTGGGGCGGGATCGCCTCGTACACGGCGTGATCGGCGAGTGGATGGCGGAACGACCACTGTCCGAGCCGGTTCTCGCGCAGGAGTCCGGAACCCAGTGCGTCCTCGGCCAGCACGCCGAACCGTTCCTCGGGCAGGCCGGTCACCTCCCGCAGCGTGACGTGGTCGGCGGGAGAAGCCAGTGCCGACACGGCATACAGGAGGGTCCGGACCTCGGGTCCGAGCCGCCGCACGCGTTCCAGCACGGCGTCGCGGACGGTGGGCGGTACGTCGATGCGGTCCAGTCGGCGGCGGGCCCATCCGCCGTTCTGCCGGACCAGGTCGGCCCGGTCCCGCATCAGCCGCACCGACTCCTCGACCGCCAGCGGGATGCCGTCGGTCCTGGCGTGCAGGAACTTTGCGAACTCCTCCGAGACGGATTCGTCCGCCAGCATCGAGGAGACCAGCGCGGCGGTCCCGGTCACGTCGAGCGGGCCGAGGACGATCCTGGCCAGGTGCGCGTCGGCGGGCAGCCGGGACGACAGCCGCGGCAGCAGTGAGCCGGGCGGCACCTCGTCACGTCTGTACGTCACCACCAGGCTCACCGGCTGGGGGTGACGCGAGACCAGGAAGAGCAGGAACTCCAGGGTCGCCTCGTCCGCCCAGTGCACGTCCTCGAGTACCAGGACGGTCACGTCGAGCCGGCCGAGTATTTCCACGAAGGCGCGGAACAGCCGGTGCCGGGCCGCCGTGGCGTCCTCCAGCGGCTCCGGCGCCGGTGGCAGGTCTGCCGCCCACTCGGGGAACACCGGCCGCAGGGCGCCGCCGAGCCCGCTGAGCCCCAGTCCGGCGATGTCGCGCACGCCGTCGCGCACCGCGTCGACGACGGCGCCGAGGGTGTACGGCACGCGCAGTTCGGGGCAGGCGCCGACCAGGGTACGGCCGCGGTGCCCGGTCCTGGTGGCGAGGAACTCCCGGACCAGACGGGTCTTGCCGATGCCTGCCTCGCCTTCGACGAGGACGACCGCCGGCTGTCCGAGCGCCGTCTCCAGCGCCGCTGTCTCCCGCTCCCGGCCCACGAGCCGCGGCGCGAGGAACTCGGGCCGCACATCTGTTCCGGTGGTGTTCCGTTCCGCCAACGCCGCCCCCTGGTGTGGCCGATCGCTGCCGCGTCGGTACGTACCTCGGACGCGGGGCCTCTCCTGCCGACGGACCGGTCCCGCGCTCACCCTCCACATCGCACACATTCACCGGTCGTAAACCTGCGGTACATGTGCACCGGCACACACGTCATGCATGCGTACCCGCTGGGGTGCACGGACATGTACAGGTCCGCAGAGGTGTCGCATCCGGACGGCACCGCATTTCCCGGCGTGGCCGAAAGGGAGCGGTTCAGACCGTCGCCTCCTGCCTTCAGTCCGTCAGCTGAACCAGTTCGTCCCAGTCCACGCCGTCCAGTTCGGTGCCGCGCGGCACCAGGGCCCAGGTGCTGGCGAGCCACCGGCAGACCGGCTCGACGGGGATCTCGAAGAGTGCCGTACGGTCTCCGGCGCCCACCCGCACGCAGAACGACGAGAAACGTTCGTCGTCGCCGTCCAGCAGCGGCCACAGCACGACCGAACCCTCCCCACGCCGGGCGGCCATGCCGTCGGCCAGGAGATCCCGGCAGAAGACCCACCGCACCGGCCGTGGGCCCTCGGTGTCGAGGTTCAGCGTGACGGCCAGCGGGTCACTCGTGTCGTAGGAGAACTCGCACTTCAGGTCGAGGTCGAGATCGGACGTCACCCAGTGGGTGATCTCCAGGGAGAGATGGCACTTCGTCATGGTTGCCTCCTAGAGGTTCGGCCGGTCAACCGGCGGGGGAACCCGTGTGGTCGGTGTGCCGCCCCGGACCGGGGCGCTCTCGGTGGTGCCGTGGCGCGCTCCGGGATGCCGGTCACTGCGGGTCGACCGACCCGAGGTGCCCGGTGGTGGCGCTCGTTCGTGGTGGGGCTCTGCCCGGAGCGTGTCCCACGCCGGGCTGCGGGAGACCGGGACGGGTAATGCACCCGGTCCGAGCGACCAGTCTGGGACGAGGCCGGACCATGGTCTGTCGTGTGTTCCCTCGCCCTTCCTGGGGGCTCCCCCACTCCTCCGTAGGGTTCGCCCCACATCGGGCCGGGCTCCGGCCCTCTGACCAGGCGGATGTGCGGGGCGCGCTCCGGCCGTGGTGCGTCCGCCCTACGGGGGCCTGCGCGGGAGTCCCGCGCGGGACTCCCGCGCGGCAGGTGTCGCCCCGGGGAGCCCGGCGCACACCCGCACCACTCGTCATGTATCCGCACGCACATGTGGGGACAGCCCTTAGGATGCCGCCATGAAGGAACCACTTCGAGCGGTGCTCGGAGAAGACCAGCCGATCATGCGCGAGGGCATCGCGGCCATACTTCGCAGCGCGGGCATCGACGTGATCGCCGCCGTCGACAACGCGGTCGACCTCGTGCGGGCCGCCGACGAGCACCGCCCCGACGTGGTCATCACGGACATCCGGATGCCGCCGCATCTGGAGACGGACGGCCTGGACGCCGTGCGGAAGATCCGTGCGGTACGGCCGGGTACCGCCGTCATCGTCCTGTCGCAGTTCCTGGACGCCTCCTACGCCCTCGACCTGGTCGGGGACGATCCCAGCGGGGTGGGCTACCTGTTGAAGGAGAAGGTGGCCAGTCCCCAGCTCCTCATCGACGCCGTCGAACGGGTCGTGGCCCGGGACTCGGCCCTCGACCCGGACGTCATCTCGGCGCTGCTGGGGCGCAAGCGGCCCGAAGACCCGCTGGCCAGGCTGACGCCGAAGGAACGACAGGTCCTGGCGCTGATGGCCGAGGGCCACTCCAACTCGGGCATCTCCGAACAGCTCTTCGTGAGCGTGGCGGCCGTGGAGCGGCACGTCACCGGCATCTTCATGAAGCTCGGCCTGAGCCAGTCGGCGTCCGGCCGGCACCGGCGGGTACTGGCGGTCCTGCGCCACCTCGGCCAGTAGGGATTCCCCGGGTTCGCCGCCTCCGGCCCGGCCAGGGGGTACGGCGGAGGGCGACGGCACGGCGTCCCCCGTCCGAAGTGGACGCCGTGCCCGCGCCGCTGTCCGCGATCACCTGCCGCAAGCCGACGTGCCGTCAGCCCGTAGGTGCCGTCAGCCCGTAGGTGCCGTCAGCCGGACGTCGTGGACGAGGGCTTCCTGGTCCACCTCGATCGTCGCCGTCTGGGGCGGGTAACCCTCGGCGGAGGTGATCAGGACGTACCGGCCGCTGCCGGGGGCGTCCACGGTGTAGGAACCGTCGGCCCGGACCTCCGTGCGGCTCAGCTCGCGTCCTTCCACGGAGGTCAGCACGACCTCGCCCTGCGGGACGGGTGCACTCCCGGCGGCGTGGATGCGGCCCCGGACCTCCTGTCCCGCGGCCTGCGCGACGGCGTCGACGGCCTCGGCCGGTATCGGCGCCCCTGCGAGGGCCTCCGCGTCCTGCATCGCCACCTGCGCCGCCTGGTCCAGGCCGCTGGCGGCACGCAGCGGGACCTCCTTGATGAAGAGCGTGACCAGGAAGGCGATCAGCGCGACGGGGGCGACGTAGGTGAAGATGTCGCCGATTCCGTGGCCGTAGGCGCTCTCCAGCCAGGTGCGGACCGGAGCGGGCAGAACCGCGAGGTCGGGGAGTTGGCCGCTGCCGGAGCTCTTGGCGGCCGTCGCCCGGTCCTCGGGGCTGAGCCGGGTGATGGTCTCGCGGGCGTAGTGGCCGATCCGGGTGGTGAGGACCGAGCCGAGCACCGAGACGCCCACCGCGCCACCGAGCGAACGGAAGAAGGTCACCGTGGAGGAGGCCGCGCCCAGGTCGGCCGGGGAGACCTGGTTCTGCGTGCACAGCACCAGGTTCTGGAGCGTCATGCCGACGCCGAGGCCCATCAGCGTCATGCAGCAGGCGATGTACAGGTACGAGGTGTCGTAGCGCAGCATGCCCAGCAGGGCCAGACCCGCCGTCAGCAGGACACCGCCGCACAGCAGCCAGCCCTTCCACTTGCCGGTGGTGGTGATGACACGGCCGGAGACCGTGGAGGAGACGAACAGGCCCGCGATGAACGGGATCGTCATCAGGCCCGACCTGGTCGGGGAGTCACCGCGCGCGAGCTGGAAGTACTGGCTGAAGAAGACGGTGCCCGCGAAGAGCGCGACGCCGACGAAGAGGGAGGCGACCGACGCGAGGCTGATGGTGGGGTTGCGGAAGAGCCGCAGCGGGATGATCGGCTCGGCGGCCTTCGTCTCGACGAACAGGAAGATCAGCGTCAGCACGGCGGAGACCCCGACGAGCGTGTACGTCTGCCAGGACAGCCAGTCGTACTTGTCGTCCGCGAAGGTGACCCAGAGCAGCAGGGTGCAGACGGCGGCGGTGACGAACAGCGCGCCGGCCCAGTCGACCTTGACCGCGCGCTTGGTCACCGGCAGGTTCAGCGTCCGCTGGAGCACGACCAGGGCGACGATCGCGAAGGGGATGCCGACGAACAGGCACCAGCGCCAGCCGAGCCACGAGGTGTCGGTGATGACACCGCCGAGCAGCGGGCCGCCGACGGTGGCCACGGCGAAAACGGCGCCCAGGTAGCCCGAGTACCGGCCGCGCTCGCGCGGAGAGATCATGGCGGCCAGCACGACCTGCGCCAGTGCTGACAGACCGCCACCGCCCAGGCCCTGGATGACGCGGGCGGTGATGAGCGTCGCGGTGTTCGGCGCCAGGCCCGCGATCAGAGAACCGACGACGTAGACGACCAGGGCCGACTGGACCAGGATCTTCTTGCTGAACTGGTCGGCGAGCTTGCCCCACAGAGGTGTGGAGGCGGTGACCGCCAGCAGGGAGGAGGTGACGACCCAGGTGTACGCGGACTGGCCGCCGCCGAGGTCGTTGATGATCCTCGGCAGGGCGTTGGTGACGACGGTCGAGGAGAGGATGGCGCAGAACAGGCCGAGCAGGAGTCCCGAGAGCGCGCGCATGATCTGCGGGTGCGTCATCGGCGTGTGGGGAGATCCTGCGCCGTGCGGGGCGGAGGCCCGCACACCGACTTGCGGGGTGGTGGTCATGGATTTCTTTCCTTACGTGGTGACTGCGGGTGTTCGGGGGGAGAGGGTGCTCTGCGGCGGCTCGGTGCACGCGGGCTCGTCACCGCGTGCGTCGTCGAAGCTCGCGCGGAGCCGGGCCATGAGCCGGGTCAGCCGGCGGACGTCCTCGTCGCTCCAGTCGCTCAGCCGCTGGGCGAGCATCCGGGCGGTGCTCTCCGACTGTTCGGCGAGGCGGACCCGGCCCAGCGGGGTCAGGTTCAGAAGGCGTGAACGCCTGTCGACCGGATCGGGGCTGCGGTCGATCCAGCCCAGCGCGGCCAAGTGGGCGACATGGCGGCTGGTGACCGACATGTCGACGGCGAGCAGCTCCGCGAGCCTGCTCATGCGCATGTCGCCCTCCCGGCCGAGCAGGGCCAGTACCGTGGCGGAGGCGCTGGAGCAGCCGTCCGGAAGGCCTCGGCCCAGCTCCCGCCGTACGCATCCGACGGCGCTCAACTGCCGCATCAGCTCCTCGTACTGAGCTTGCTCGGCCACACATGTCTCCAATTGTCGTAGCTTTAGGCAACTATGAGATCGTTGGTTGTTCCAGACAAGATGTTCTGCGACACACATATTCTCATTGGCCCGAGATACATCTCTCGCGTCGGTGGTCAGCGCAGGATGCGTCGGGCCACGTTTGTGGACACCAGGTCCAGGAGTTCGCCGCCCCGTCCGGAGAGGATCGTGCGGATCGCGTAGAGGGTGAACCCCTTCGCCTGCTCCATCGTGATCGCCGGAGGCACGGACAGCTCCTGTCGGGCCGTCATCACCTCGACCAGCGCCGGGCCGTCGTGGGCGAAGGCTTCCTTGAGCGCGTCCTCCAGGTCGCCGGGCCGCTCGACCCGGCGGGCCCACAACCCGATCGCCGCCGCGACCTCGGCGAGCTGCGGATTGTCCAGCTCAGTGGCGTAGTTGACGATTCCCGCTGCCTTCATCTCCAGCTCCACGAAGTTCAGGGAGCCGTTGTTGAAGACGACGATCTTGGCGGGCAGGCCGTTCTGGCGGAGCGTGAAGAGCTCTCCCAGCAGCATAGTGAGCCCCCCGTCGCCCGACAGCGAGACCACCTGGCGGCCCGGGTACGCCGCCTGCGCGCCCACCGCCTGCGGAAGGGCGCAGGCCATGGTGCCGTGGTTGAAGGAGCCGAGCAGTCGCCGGTGTCCGTTGAAGGTCAGATAGCGGGCCGCCCAGACCACGGGGGAGCCGACGTCGACGGTGAAGACGGCGTCCCGGTCGGCCAGCCTGTCGAGTGTGCTCGCGACGAACTGCGGGTGGATGGGCGTACGCTCGCGGTCGTTGACCGCGAGCGCGTCCAGCGACTTGCGGGTACGGGCGTAGTGCGCGAGGGCTTCGTCGAGATGGGCCCGCTCCGTCTTGGCCGCCAGCAGGGGCAGCAGCGCGGGCAGGGTGTCGCGCACGCTGCCGACCAGCGGCAGGTCGACGTGGGTGCGCCGGCCGATCTGCTCACCGCGGATGTCGAGCTGGATCACCTTCGCGCCCTGCGGGTAGAACTGGCGATAGGGGAAGTCGGTGCCCAGCATGAGCAGGGTGTCGGCCTCCTCGATCGCCTTGTAGCCGGAGGCGAATCCGAGCAGGCCGGTGAGTCCCACGTCGTAGGGGTTGTCGTACTCGACGTACTCCTTGCCGCGCAGGGCGTGCACGACGGGCGCCTTGAGGGTCTCGGCGAGCCGGACCAGGTCGTCGTGGGCTCCGGCGGTGCCCGCGCCGGCCAGGATCGTGACGCGCTTTCCGCCGTTCAGCAGGGCGGCGGCCTCGCGCAGGGCGCTGTCGTCGGGACGGACGACGGTTTTCGCCGGACGCACGACGGTGGGGGCCAGGTCGCGGTCGACCTTGCCCAGGAAGATCTCACCGGGAACGACCACGACCGCCACTCCCCTGCGCTCGACCGCCGCCCGCATGGCCGTCTCCAGGATGCGCGGCCCGAACTCGGGGCTGGTGACGACCTCGGCGTAGACGCTGCAGTCGGCGAACAGCTCCTGCGGGCGGGTCTCCTGGAAGTAGCCGGAGCCGATCTCCGCGCCCGGGATCTGGGCGGCGATCGCGAGCACCGGAACCCGGCTGCGCTGGGCGTCGAAGAGTCCGTTGATCAGGTGCAGGTTGCCGGGGCCGCAGCTTCCGACGCAGACGTTCAGCTCACCGGTCAGCCCGGCCTCGGCGGCGGCAGCGAGGGCGGCGCTCTCCTCGTGCCGTACGTGGACCCAGTCGACGTCGTCGTCCCGGCGGATGGAGTCGGTCAGACCGTTGAGGGAGTCACCGGGCAGGCCGTACAGGCGGCGCACGCCCGACGCCTTGAGAGAGGCGATGACGTGGTCGGCGAAGGTGGTCATGCGGGTTGCCTTTCGTCTGAGGAGAGCGCGGCCGGTGACGCGGGCCCCGGCGTCGTATCGGAGCCGCCGAGTGCCGTCCTTGACGGGCGGGGGGCGCCTCTTCAGTCTCGGACAAGGCAAAAGCGCACACATCCGTCGAATGACTGTCTCTCCGGCGGCGGAGCAGGTCAGGTGTCTCGGTCGGACGACTGCAACCCGTGCTCCTGCCCGGGGACACACACGGCGGCACGGTCTTCGCTAACATACGCGGGCCATGTGTGCCGGGCGCGACAGCCCGGCCACCGCCCGGCCACACACCTGGAGTTCGCGCCATGAAGGACCTGCCGCAGAGCGAGGCCACGCTGCTGATCCGTACCGACTTCGCCGACGAGGCGGCCTGGCAGGACCTGCGCACCGCGGTCACCACCCCTGCCGACGAGGACGACGACTTCCTCGCGATGCTGCACATCGTGGACGACCCCGCCTACCGCGACCTGACCGCCGAACAGATCGTCGCCCTGGCGCCGGCGGAGGACGACCTGTTGATCCTCGCGGACCGCGAAGCCATGACCGGGGCGGAGATGCCGCTGCTGGCCGTGTACACGGGCGTCGACGAGGACGAGGACGAGGACAACGGGCAGGACGCCGGAGACGCGACGGCGGAAGGGGACGGCGGCTCGGTGCCGGGGTTCGACGAGCTGAGGGTGATCGCGTCGGAACTGTGGTCCGTCGAGAACAACATCTCCCTCGCCAACATGGACTGGGAGGAGTTCGTCGACGCCGCCGAGGAGGACGGCGTCTTCCGGGGCTTCTGAGCGGGGCTTCCGGACGGGCCCCGAGCCGGGCTCCCGTACGGGGTTCGCGGCTGCGGTCCGCGCCCGGGTCCGCGATTCGGATCTGCGTCGGCGGCGCCGCCGAGAAGGTGGCGACAGTCCGTCACCCGGGCGTACGGGCTGCGCCGGGGACCCTGCCGGCCCGTGGAACCGAGGGTGCCCGCACCTCTGTGGCGTGCGGGCACCCTGCGCGGCTCGACGTGGCGTGCCGCGTCACGGAGTGCGCGTACCCCACTTCTGGTTGGGAGTTCCTCCGCACGTCCACAGCTGGAGTGTCGCGCCGTTCGCGGTCGACTCGTCCCGGACGTCCACGCACTTGTTGCCGGACTGCGGGTTGGTCAGGTCGTGGGACGAGTTCAGGCGGAACTGCTGGGCCTTGGAGCCGTTGCACGTCGTCCAGTTGATGCCGGCGCCGTTGTTCGTGGCTCCCCCGGCGACGTTCATGCATTTGCCCTCGGACCGCACGGTGCCGTCGACGAACTTCCACCTCTGGTAGGACTCGTTGTAACAGTCCCAGATCACGAGCTTGGAGCCGGTCGGTGCGTTCGGGCTGTTGGCGACGCCTATGCAGCGGTTGGAGGCGTACCCGTAGATCTGCACACCACCGGTGAAGGCGCTGCTCTGAGTCGACTGGGTCGTGTTGTTCGACGTCGAACCGGAGGTACCGGATCCGGAGCTGGAACTCGAACCGGAGCTCGTGTTCGTGTTCGTGTTCGTGTTCGTGTTCGAGGAAGTCTGGCCGGACGTGCCGCCGGAGCCGCTTCCGGAACCGGCCGAGGTCTTGCCCGGCCCCGTCTGCGCGGAAGCCGGTTTCGTTCCTCCAGAAGGCTTCTTCCCGTCGTCCGACGAACCCGCCTTCGGCGTCACCGTCACGGTGATGGGCTTGCCGTCCGGGCCGGTGGTGGTGATGACCTTGGGCTGTGTGCCTCCCTTCCCCGTGGACGCGTGCGGCGACGGGGACTTCGAGCCGACCACGCCGGGGACCGCCCCCACGGCCAAGCCTTCCAGCATCGTTCCCGGGGTGGCACCCGGCTTCGCGGACGACTGGGCGTCGTCGCCGTCACCGCCACTGACCAGGAACGGTACGGAGATCAGCAGTGCGCCCACGATGGCCGCGCCGGCCAGAAGGCTCTTGTGCGGCCGGCCGGGAGCGGTCTTCGCCGCAGTCCTGGCGGCATCGTCGGATCCCCCGGACGTGTCGTCGGCGACGGCGGAGCTGTCGGCCGTGGAGGCTGCCCGCTGATCGGCCGCCGCCTCCGCGGCCCCCTTTGCGGCCGACTCGGCTGTGGCTCTCTCCGCGGCCTCTGCCTCTGCGGGCGGCTCCGCCGCCGACTTCGCGGAACCAGCGGCATCCGCTTCCGGCCCGGCTGCCTTCGCCGCAAGACCGGCGGCGCTCGCGGATACGCCGAGGGACTCGGAAGTCGCTTCGCGTTCCGCTTCCGCTGTCTCCGGGCCCTCCTCCCGGTGCTCGGGTACTTCGGGTTCGGCCTCCGGGTCGGCCAGTGCGGGCGGCACGGCGTAGCGGCCGGGCGGCGGTGCCGAGGTCAGGATGCGCTCCGCCGCCGCTGCGGCGGGCTCCGCCTCCCGCTGGGCTTCGCCGCCGCCCTCCGGGGCGACGGCCGCGACGGCGGCGGACTCGTCGGGAGAGTCATTGGATCGGGAAGTCGTCATGACACCTTTCCGGTGAGGTCGGTGTGACACGTGGGTACGACGCTCTGAAGCGACACCTCGGGCGGGCCGACCCGGGCTGTGTCCGCGCCCGCTACCGGACCCGCCCTCCGGGCGGACGGCGTCATTTTCGCAACGCGCTTCAGGTGTTCGGTCGTCAATTCTAGTGCCGCGTCAGCCAAGGTTTGCCCGTCGAGGAGCGACGTCGGGTGCGTGCTCCCGGTGTGCCGGCCGGAAGCCCCCGTACTGGACGTACTCGGGCTTTCGGCCGGTGCGGCGAGAGTGCGTACCGGGCGTCGCGACGGGGCAAACCGACGCGGCACCAGGGTGTGTTCCGACAGTCCCGTGTATCCCCGCTTCCGGGCGGACGGCGCTCCTCTCGAACCACGCCCGGGACAGTACCGTCGTGCTGAAGGTCCCCGTGTACCGCCTGCCGCAGAAACCTTGTGAGCACACCAATGTTTCGGCGAGCGACACACCTGGCCTCCCGGCCGCAGCACCCCGTGTCAGCCGGTCCCACCTCCCAGGACGCTGAAGAGATAGTCCTCCGCGGAAAGGTCGGCCCGGCCGACGGGCCGCTCCCCACCCTGCTCCGCGTCCGGCTCGCCTCCAGCTCCGGGAGTGGCGTCCGGCGCGGTGAACGTCGGGGCGAGAGGCGGGGAGGCTGCCCCGTCCTCGGGGTCGGGCTCGGAGTCGGGCTCGGGGTCGGGCTCGGAGTCGGGCTCGGCTTCCGGCTCGGCTTCCGGCTCGGCTTCCGGCTCCGAGGCGGGCTCCGACGCGGGCTCCCGTTCGTCGGAATCCGGCCGCGTGCCGGGTCCTGTACCGGGCACCGGTAGCGGAGACGTTCTCATCGGCCGCAGGTCCCCGTCGGCGTCGGCACCGCCGGGTCCTGCGGATTCGGAGTCGCCCGAAGGGGTGGGACGCGCCGTGGACGGCTCGTCGGTGACCGGCAGGTCCGCCGTCGCCAGTTGTGCGGGTGCGACGGACATGCTCACCGCCGCCGCCGGGTTCACGTACAGCAGGAGGTCGTCGTCGAGGTCACGGAGGAGGTCCTGGACGGCGACCGCACGCGCCGCGTAGCGGCCACCCGCCCGGAGTTGTGCCTCCGAGGTGAAGACCGGCACGACCGGACCTCCGTCCGGACTGCACGCTGTCACGAGTCCGGCGTCGGGAGCGACCAGAACACCGACCTCGGCATCGGCCAGCAGACGGAAGACCTCGTCCTCGGGGCCGTACCCGGTGGCAGCGAGTTGCATCGCCTCGTCGATCGGATCAGTGGGCTCCGGCCAGCCATTGGCACTCGGGGAGGGCCGGTAGGCGTCGTTGTACACCCACTCCACCACCGTTCCGTCGGCGTCGGACCGGTACCGGCCGACCACCGCCCAGTCGGGTGGTGCGTCTTCTCCGTGCCAGGCGGGGTCGACCATGCCGAACCAGTGGTCGGGAGCGAGCCGGGCGGCTTCCTGTATGCCCCGCGGGACCTCGGACAACGGGTCCTGGTCAGCGGGCGCCGCGGTCTCCGGCGCTTCCCTTCCGGACTCCGTCTCGTTCTCCGTTCCGGCCTCGTTCTCGGTCTGGATTGCGTCAGTCATGCGGTTGCCGGCCCTTCGGGACGATGCGACAGGTGCCCGGGCGTTCGTCTGTGTGCCCCACGACACATGCTCAGGTGTCTGCAATGCTCACACATACAACTCGTCGGGGAACATGCCCCGGGCGGACTCGCCCCGCATCCGGAAGAACCGCTCCGCCTCGCTCAGTCACGGGCGGGACCGTCGGCCGATGCCGGGACGGGCGCCGTGGGTTCCTGCGTGGCGTGGACTCCGGGACGGAACGTGTACCACCGCGCGATGCGGTTCTCGCTCTCGGGGGAGTCGATCACGAACTTTCCCGTGGTCGCCCCGTCGGCTCCGAACACCGTCAGCCCGGTCGCGTCGGCGACTTCCTGGGCCGAGTCTGCCGGATCGGCGACGGCGTCCGCCGGCGGCACGGCACGTTCCTTGCCCTCGAATCGAGCGGCGTCACGGGCCACGACGGTCCTCGCCGACTGAGCCGCCGACGTGCGCGACACCTACTCGGGCGAGGTCGCCAACCCTGCCTGCCCCTCCGCGGGGGTCTCCTCATCGGCTTCGGGTGTCACCCGGTCGAGGCGTGCGTCCGCGTCCCGCGCGCTCCTGGCCGGCCGTGAGGTGTCCGGCCATGCCGGGCTTCCGCCCTCGGCGTGGGCGGAGGCGGCGGTGGTGCTGGGCCTCCCGCCGGGCACGGGGGGAAGAGGACCCACGGGAGGACCAGGCGGACGAGAACCCGGAACCGGCGGAAGACCACCCACAGGAGGACCAGGCGGACGAGAACCCGGAACCGGCGGAAGAGAGGGAAGGGGGAGACCGGGCGGAGGGCCGCTCGGTGCCGACATCCGTGCCACCCGCGACTGGCTGACCTGCCCGCGCGGCACGAAGGTGAGCCATCCCGCCTCCCGGTCGTCGTTCCGTACATCGACCAGCTCCACCCCGTTGACCTTGGTGTTGCCGGCGTAGACCTTCCGACCGAGCGTGTCGGCGATTCGCTGGGCCGTCGCCGGAGCTCCACCCTTCGAATCGCCCGCCTTACAGGCGACGAGGACCACGTCCATGGAACGGAGACTGGGGCGACGGCGCAGGTACGCGGTCAGCTCGGGGGCTGTCAGAGAGTCCTTGCTCCCGCCGTCCACGGTGATCTCGAACGAGTCCCCGTTCGAGTGGGAGTCCCAGAAGTACGTGCTCGCGGCGCGGTTGCCACCGCCGACGGTCCAGGGCAGCCTGCGCCTCTTCCCGACGGCGCCCACCCCCGGAGCCCCGGCCTGGTACTCGGTGGATCGAGCGAACTTGGTCTGGTCCAGTTGCACCTCGTGCTGGAACCTCGGCCCGTGGGAGGAACGGCCCAGGGGCCGGAACGTACGGGCGTCCGGAATGGTGGTGGTCGCCACGAACGTGTCCGGGACCACGCGTCCCGCGGAGGTGACGATCACGTCCGCCGGCGCGGAGTTTCGCAGTGCGGCGGCCCGCAGGTCGTCCGGGAGGCTGAGCACCCACATGCCCCGCCGGTTCCCGGTGTGGCCCTGGAAGAAGGCCACCGCCTCGGTCTCCTCGCCGGGGCCCGGCAGCACCTCCAGATCGGCGGTGAACGCCCACACAGCCCGGTCGGTCCGTGCCGCCAGCAGGCGTGGCATCTCCAGATGCCCCGCGCCACCGTAGGGAACGAGCAGGACGACGGGTCCGGGCGGGGTGTCCGGCGGGAGATCGTCGGCCACCCTGGCGGCGAACTCCTCGGCGGACAGGTCTCGTGTGACGCCGTTGTCGAACTGCACGAGCGTCTGCCCCGGCCTGCGGCCGCGGTCGGCTCGCACGAACACCGGGCGCTCGCCCGGATCCAGCGAAGGCGACCAGGGCGCCGCCTCCTCGCCGTCCAGGTCGGACAGGGGTCCTCGTACGCGGCTCGTGAGGTAGACCCGCTCCCCCACCAGGTTCTCCATCGCGTCCGCGGCCCGCTTGGTCGCGGGGACGTAGTCGAGGGCCACGGAGTCGTCTTTGGTCCGCAGCTGTGTGTGCACGGGCTCGGGCGTGCCCCGTGAGACGAGGGGAGGCGGTGTCTGGACGCTCACTCCCCGCAGACCGCCCATGGCCGCGGTGACCGCGGGCAGGCGGGCGGTCAGCGTCTCCGCCAGCTTTCGCGTCGTTTCGTCCCAGTGCGGGAACACCACATGGTCCACGTCCTGCCAGCTCAGGTGTCCGGGCAGCAGCACCCCGAAGTGGGCGGACGTGGCGTGCCGGCCGCTTCGGTGCTCCCGCCGCAGCTCCGGGTCGTGGGCGTAGTCGGTCGCCTCCGCCAAGGCTAGGCGTACCGCCGCCTCGTCGCCCCGGACCACCAGCGCGTGCAGGGACGACATGGTGCCGGCGGACCAGAAGTCGCCGGGGACGCCGTCGTCGTCGACGCCATCCTCCGGCGGCGGCACGGGGGTGTGGAGGGCGTTCCCCCGCGCGTCGTGCTTCCAGTGGATCGCGTAGCCGCTGTGGGGCGAGCCTCCCGCGCGCTGCCGGGCGGCCGACACCAATGCGGCGGGGACCGCTGTGATCGCGCGGAGCCGAGCGGCGAGCGAGACGCTCGGTGCCGTCTGCTGATCGGACAGCAGCACCCGGAAGTCCTCGCGCTGGACGTTCGTCACCGCGGTCATGGACGGGGAGGCCAGATGCGTGTGCAGGGTGCGCAGCAGCTCGGGCGCGTGGTCCTCGTCGAGGCGGTAGGACGTGCCCCACCGCTGGTTGAGGTGGGCCAGCCGGTGCAGTGCCGCTTCCGTCATGGAGGGCCGCAGCCGCTGCGTGGACAGTTCAGCCGCGATCAGTTCCCGTCGGGCCTCCGGCCCGGTCCTGCTCCATGACCGGTCCCGGCCGGCCAGCGCCATCAGCACCTGCGACGCGGTCAGTACCTCGTCCTGTGCCTGCCGCCACTTCAGCAGGTCCCGGTCGGGGTGCGCCGGGGAGGCGCCGCGGGACTCCTGAGCGGCGGATGCGGAAGGGTCCGGGGCGTCGGTGTCCGTGCCGTGGACGACCGAGTCGTATGCCTCCGAGTCGTCCTTGCCGGTCCGGGCCTGCGCGGCCCGGGACGCCATCTGCCCCATCGCCCAGGCGAGTCCGCGCATGCGGTGCGCGGACTCCGCGAGGTCGTCGCCGGTCCTGTCGAGTATCCACTCCACGCGCGGGTCCGGCCCGCCGCTCGCCCCGCCGTCGCGCTCGCGCAACCGCTGCCCCAGGTGCGCCACCTGACTGTCCAGCACCCCGACGAACCGCGCGAGGGCGACGCTCGAACCGTCTGTCTCCGCCAGCTTCGACAAGGCCAGACGCAGGTCGTGGGACCACGCCCTGCGGTCCGCGGCGGCCTGCAGCAGCTGGGACGAGGGGCTGTCCAGGAAGGCGTCGCCCAACGGAGCGGTGGCCCGCTGTTCCGCCTCCCGGCGTGCCCGGGTGATGTGCCCGGTGCGGGAGCGGAATCGCTGGGCGTCCTTGCCGCCACCCTCTCCGGCCGGGTCTGTCGCCCGCCGCCGCTCCGTGCCGGCCAGCTGGAGCCAGAGGTCGAGATCGCGCCTGGTGTCGGCCAGGAAGTCGTCGCCGAACGGCCCCAGTTCGTGATGCTCCCCGAGGTCGCCGAGGCGGGCGGGCGAGGGGATGAGGGCTGCCTCCCGTTCGGCGACGGCGGCCAGCTGTTCCGGGCTGCCGTCGCCGATGAGGAACGGGGGCGGGACGTCGAGGGCACGGTTCGCCGCCCTCGCCACCACAGTGGTGAAGGCGAGGGAGGACCCACGCTCCCGTACGAGGACGTCGTGGAAGGTCTCGCCGTCACCGGAGCCGACCAGACGCAGGCGCCACCTGTCCGCCTCGTCCGGCAGACCGAGATGCCGCAGCATGACGTCGAGGGCGTCGACCGCCTCCGACTCCGCGTCCCTGGTCAGCCGGCGCATGCGCGACGTCATCGACTCCGGGTCCGCGTCCACGCCGGTCCGTCCGGTCACCGAGTCCAATTTCGCCCGGAGTTCGATCAGGTGGCGGACGACCGTCACCTCCGCCTCGACGGCCTCCGCCTCCCCGGGAGGCATGGAGTCGGTTCGCTTCCCGTCGGCGGACGACAGCCACGCCGAAAGCCGGTCCCCCGGGTGACGCCGCAGGGTGCGCCAGACCACATCGGTCAGCAGGTCCCTCCGCCCGACCGTGCGCGGGGCGGTCTCCAGCGTCACCTGGTGACGGCCGTCCTCGCTGGCCAGGACGACGGAGGCATAGTACGGCGAGTCCGGCTCGGTAAGGGAGTGCGTCACGTAACCCTCGCCCACCCGCGCCAGGGCGCCCGTATTCCCCCCGATGCCGTTCATCACCTCGGTGACGACTCCGCGGTTCCGCTCGAGGTGAGTGCCGTAACGGCCGGCGAGGGCCTCGGTGTCCTGCCACGGTCCGGGGCCGGTCGTGTCACCCGCCGCCTCCGCCGCCGCCGGCGCGTCCGGGTACACCGGTCCGTGGCGGCCCCGGTCGACGTCGTCGAGCAGCTCCGACAGCAGCCGGTGGACCCCGTCCGGCCGGCCGGTGAGGCCGGCGGTCGCCGTGCCCTGGTTCCGGTCGCGGAAGACGAGCCGGTCCGGGTGTCCGCCGAGCACCAACGAGGTGAGTCCATGCGCGTCTGCCTCCGGCCGGCCCGGCAGCACCGGCGTGACGCGGTACAGCCGAACCGGACCGGACGCCTCGGCGGAGGGCACGTCGGTGTGGTGGTTCTCGTCCCGCCGCAGACGGACACCGCTGCCCGCCGCCGCCATCGCGGCGTTGCTCCGCTCGATCGCTTCGGCGGTCGCGTAGGCCGACTGGAACGTGCCGTCGACGCCGACGGCCAGCGTCATGTCCGCCGAGAAGCTCAGAGCGGCGGGCCCGTCCGCCTCCCGGACCAGAAGCACGAGACCCTGCTGCCCGTCCTCGGGTTCCAGGATCCGCAGGGCTGCCGAACCGGTGAGAGGGGCTGTGGTCCCCGCCGGGGACACCGGCGGCACGCTCGGCGTCGACACGGCGCGCGGCGCGAGGTCGGACGCTGTGCCGACGCCGAGCGGGACGCCGATGTCCGGCGGCACGGTGGGGGGCATGGACCGGGCCAGGTTCCACTGGGCCGAGGTGCCACTGCCGTCGTCGACCTTGGACGGCAGCGTCGGCGAGGGCTCCCCGCCGTCCGCGTCCGGCCGGTCGGTGAAGTAGCGGCCCATGGTGGGAGCCGCGGAGTACTGCTGACGCCGGGAGACGGGCTGCTGGTAGGGCGTGGCCTGCGGCCGGCGCCCGGGGCGGAAGGTGTACCAGGAGCTGCCGCTCTCGACGAGGCTCTCTTCTTCGACGGAGTCGAATGCGACGATGCCGTCGGCCGCGTGCACGGTCCGGCCGGTGATGTCGGCGACCTGCTGAGCGGTGCTTCTCCCGTCCGCTGCCGGAGAAGCGCCGAAGCACACGAAGAGAACGATTTCTCGGCTCTGGTCGAACTGAAGGCTGGGCCTTCGTCTCAGCACGTGGCCGACTGCCTCACCGTCGAGGGGACGGCCTCGCTGCCAGATGTCCTGTGCGAGGACTGTGTTGGGAAAGCCGTGAGCGGCGAAGAAGTAGGGGGTCGGCCTGCCGGCGCCCGCCCAGGGGAGCGGGAAGCTGTGCGCGTTCTCGACCGGGGCGAGGTGCGTGCCTCCGAGAGGGTGACCGACCGCCCAGGTGGTCTGCCGCCCCATGGCCATGGAGCTGCTGCTGCGGGCGGCCCAGTCGGCGGCGTCGAACATGGCCCGGCCCAGGTGGGTGCCCCGCTCGTCGACAAGGGTGCGGCTGGACAGCTCGGAAGCCGGCAGCGTCCCCTGGGCGGTGTGGACCTCGTGCTGAGGTTCCCCGTCCGTGTTTCGGGCCAGCATGGCCGGGCTGCTGGGAAGCCAGCGGGGCCATGCCGCGGCCTCGTCTGCCCGCGACAGGACGATCCACGTGGCCGGAGCGCTCCCGCCGAGGCGGGGGTCCGTCCGCTCGGGACGGAGCGCGAGCGAGCCGTCCGTCGCCCACACGGTGCGGCCGGTCCGGGCCGCGACCATCCGGGGAAGGTACTCGCCGTCGGCGGCGGCGTATGCGACGAGCAGCACGATCGGGCCACCCGGATGCACCGCTCGGGTCACCTCCGCGACGTGGTCGGCGAACTGCTCGACGCTCATCGTGCGCATGCCGTCCATCGTGGGAACGTCCACGCCGCCGGGGGCCCGGTGGGCCGCGATGAAGAACGGCGCTGCCGGCGACCCGTTCCAGGGAACCACCCCCGCCGGGACGTCGGCGGAAACGGCGGCGGGGGCCCTCCCGGTGTTCCAGCCGTGCCGATCGGCGATGAGACGGGTGATGGGTACCGGCCTGCGGCCCTGTCCCGTCACGCGGTAGTCCGCTCCCCGCCGGACCACCCCCTGGCTGATCCACTGCCATTGGGGGACCGACCCCACCCCCGCGACCACCTGCGGGTCGTAGGAAGTAGGCGGTGCGGACGGCCCGGACGGCCCCGGGCCCTGCCCCCGGCCGCTGCCGCCGCCCGGCATGCGCCAGTCACCGAGGCGCGCCGAGAAGGCCGGAAAAGCACCGGTCCGGGCGGTCCGCTCCTCGGCATCCGTCTCCTCCCGGCCCGCTGCCGGGACCTGCCCCGGCACGGCTGTCTCCTGGCGCACCTTCACCTTCGTCAGGTGCGCTTCCGTGAAAAAGCCCAGCTGCCGCAGGTAGTTCATGGTGCCCGCGCCGATGGGACGTCGGCCGTTCCTCACCTCGTCGGCCCACGAGCGGAGCAGTCTGGACCGCCCGCCGGCCAACGCGATGCGCCGGTCGGTGACGGTGATGTCACGAGCTCCGCGATGGTCCGCCAGGTACTGCGCGGCAGCCAGCGCGGACCTGCGCTCCTCGTCCGGCACGTCGTGGAGCAGGGCCACGGGCGTTCGTTCCAGGGCCGGCGGAACCACCGCTTCCTCACGCAACCGCACCCGCGTCAGGTGCGCCTCGGAGAAGACGGACAGAGCACGCAAATAGCTCAGCGTTCCCGCGCTGATCCCCACATGCCCGTCTCGAATCCTGGTGACGAGATACCCGACGGCTCGCGTCTGCCCGTCGGACAACGTCAGCTCCTGACGCCAGTTGCCGACTCCCCTGGCGTCCCCCCTGTCCGCGACGTACGACGCGACGGCCAGCGCGATCCTCCGCTCGTCCTCGGGCACCCCGGCCAACAACTCCTCGGACGGCAGCACCACGGCCCTCGGCCGCGCGGCCGGCGGAGCCGCCGCAGGCACCTCCGCACGCACCCGCACCTTGGCAAGGTGTGCCTGGGAGAAGAAGGGCAGTGCCGACAGATAGCGCATCGTGCCCGCACTGATCATCAGACGCCCGTTGCGGACCGCGTCCACGAGGTAGCGCATCGACCGGGTCTCGCCGGTCGGCGTCTCGATGGCCCGTTGCCAGTTGGTGATACCCGCGCTGTCCCCTCGCGCCGCGACGTACTCCGCGACGGCGAGCGCGAACCTCTGCTCGACCTCCGGCACCCCGTCCAACCACTCCTCCGGAGGCGTCACGACCGGCGGCGCCTCCGCACGCACGCGCACCTGGGTCAGTTGCGCCTCCGAGAAGAAAGGCAGCGCCGACAGATAGCGCATCGTCCCTTCGGCGATCTCCAGGTGGCCGTCACGTACCCTGCCGGCCAGGTATCCGAGGGTCCGGGTCTGCCCGTCGGACAGCACCACCTCCCTACGGGAGTTGCCGACCCCCCGGCCGTCCCCCCTGTCCGCGATGTACGACCCGACGGCCGACGCGAACCGCCGCTCGTCCTCGGGCACCCCGTCCAACAGCTCCTCGGACGGCAGGACCACGGCCCGCGGCGGCGGGGCCGGGGAGGCGGCCGGGGACACGACCGGGGGAGCCTCGGCACGCACCCGCACCCGCGTCAGATGGGTATCGGAGAAGAAGGGCAGCGCCGACAGATGGCGCATCGTGCCCGCACTGATCGCCAGACGCCCGTTGCGGACCGCGTCCACCAAGTATGGAAACGCCCGGGTCTGTCCGTCCGACGTCTCGATGACGTGATGCCAGTTGGTGATACCCGTACTGCTCCCTCTCCGCACGACGTACTCGGCGACGGCGAGCGCGAACCTCCGCTCGACCTCCGGCACCCCGTCCAGCAACTCCTCCGAGGGCGGCACGACCGGCACCACCTCCGCACGCACCCGCACGCGGGTCAGATGCGCCTCCGAGAAGAAGGGGAGTTCCCGCAGATAGCTCAGCGTTCCCGCGCCGATCGGCAGGCGCCCGTTACGGACCTCGCCGACCCAGTGGCGGAGGGAGCGCCTCCGTCCGCCGGAGAGCTCGACGCCCCGGTGCCAGTTCCCGACCGCTCCGTCGCGTTCCACCAGGACGTCTGCGACGGCCCGCGCGAGCCTGCGCTCGTCCTCGTCCACCCCGGCCAGCAACTCCTCGGACGGCAGCACGACGGGCGCGCGCCCCTGGCGCCCCACGTCGGCGGGACCGTAGCGCCGCTGGTAGCGGTGATGCAGGCTCAGCGCGTCCCACGCGTGCAGGACGATCCCGTAGGTGGCGTGGACCCGTCGCAGGACATCGCCGACCGTGGTGTCGGCGGGGACCGTTCTCAAGGCCGTGAAGAGGGCTCCCTCCTGTTCCGGCTTGAGGTTCCGGGTGCCGGCACGCCGGAACCCGAATTGCGGCAGGTCGGCCCGTTCGTGCCAGGGGTGCCGGGCCCAGTCGCCCAAGGCGTACAGCGACTGCTGCAAGGGGGAGTCGACATCGATCACGGACGGCCGACGCGGCTCGCCGGTGCGGCCGGCGGGCCCGGCGACGGTGGACGTACCCGGAAGCTGAACCGGCGCCACGTCGGTGCCCGAGGGCAGGGCGAGGCCGCGCGGACCCGATCGGTCACCGGTGGACAGGTCCGGCAGCGAGGTCTCGGGGGTACCGAACAGACCGCCGGCTCGACGACGGTCCGGTTCGCGGCCCGCGGAGGACTGGCGGGACGGCCCGGCGTCGTTCGGGCCAGGAGCGGCCGTGGGCATGACCATAGGCGTCGCCGCGGCCCAGTGCTCCAGGTTCGGGCCCGGGTTGAGACGGACCATGCTCACCAGTCGGTGATCTTCCTCGCCCAGTACCTCCCAATCGCCGGGATCACGGCCGGGCTGGTAGGGGAAGTACTCCAGCGCCACCTCGAACTCCCGTGCCAGCAGGAAGGGCACGACGTCCCCGTGCGCGTGGTTCCACATCCCCGGGGTGTCGATCACGCGGGCGAGGTCCGCCAGTTCCCGGGCCGTTCCCACGCCCACGTCGAACAACGCGTCCAGCAGTCCGGGGGTCGGGGCGCCGAGCCGGGCGACGAGGTACTGCCGCACCCAGGAGGCCGGTCTGAGGTGACCGTGCTCGTCCCGCAGATTCGCCGCGAAACTGAACGCGTTGTACAGGCAGTCCCCGTCGCCCTCCACGTTCACGAGTTGGTACCCCACCAGCGCGACGGCCGCCGCGGCTTCTTCCGTCCCCTGCGTCACCGCCTCCACCGGGATTCCATGACCATGTCCCGGAGCCCAAGTCCACGCCGTTCCCCGGTCCGCCGCCGGTGAATCGCCCGGAGCACCACCCGCGAGGCGCGCCCGCGCGGGCCGGAGAGCCGCGAATTCCGCCGCCAGTACCCTCGCCCGCCGCAGGTCGTCACCGTCGATGGCAGCCGCCACCTGTCCGACCATCCGCTCCACGTCCGCGAGTACCGCTTCCCCCCGAGCCCTGACCTCGGC
Source organism: Streptomyces sp. NPDC002690 (assembly GCF_053592415.1). Classification (NCBI taxonomy): domain Bacteria; kingdom Bacillati; phylum Actinomycetota; class Actinomycetes; order Kitasatosporales; family Streptomycetaceae; genus Streptomyces; species Streptomyces sp. NPDC002690. The sequence continues at coordinate 22,251 of NZ_JBSFVR010000100.1, forward strand.
GGTCTCCTCCGGACCCGCCGGCACCACGGGCCCGAGATCGGCACCCGCTCCGGCCAGCAGCGAAACGGCACGCTGCCACGACTGCGGGAGTTCCTGCGTCCTGGAGCCGGTCCGGGTCGGCGACCTCGTGCACGTACGCGCCCAGGTGAACTGGACCGGCCGCTCCTCGATGG
>NZ_JBSFVR010000101.1:0-22170 GCF_053592415.1 Streptomyces sp. NPDC002690
GCCTGCATGGCGGTGGCGCGCGCCGCGACCAGCCGGGCCGCGTCCGCCAGGTCGATCGCCCCGGCGAGGTGGACGGCCGCGAACTCGCCGATGGAGTGGCCGGCGACCGCGGCCGGCGTCACGCCGAAGGACTCCAGCAGCCGGCCCAGCGCGGTCTGCACCACGAACAGCGCGGGCTGGGTGAAGACGGTCTCGTTCAGCCCCTCGCCGGTGGCGATCACCTCGGCCAGGGAGCTGGGCAGCAGCCCGTCGAAGGCGGCGCAGGCCAGGTCGCGCGCCTCCGCGAACACCGGGTACGCGGCGGCCAGGCGTTCGCCCATGCCGGCGTGCTGCGAGCCCTGCCCGGAGAACACCAGGGCGAGCCGGGACGACGCCGCGGCCCGGCCGGTGGCCACGCCGGGCGCGGCGGCCCCCTCGGCGAGCGCGTCCAGCCCGGCCAGCAGCTCCTCGGCCGAGGACCCGGTCACCACCGCGCGGTGCTCGAACACCGAACGCGAGGAGGCCAGTTCGCGGGCCGCGGCGGCCACCGGGAGCTCCGGCCGTTCGCGCAGGTACGCCGCCAGGGCGCGCGCCTGCCCGGGCAGGGCGGCGGCGGAGCGGGCGGAGACCGTCCAGGAGACCGGGACCCGCAAAGCCTCCTCGGCCGCGGTCGCTTCTGCCGCGGGCGGCTCCTCCACCAGCACGTGCGCGTTCGTGCCGCTGATCCCGAAGGACGATACGGCGAAGCGGCGCACCCGCTCGCCGCGCGGCCACGGCACCGCTTCGGTCAGCAGCCGGACGCCGCCGGCGGACCAGTCCACCTCGGCGGAGGGCCGGTCGGCGTACAGCGACCTCGGCAGCGTCCCGCGCCGCAGCGCCTCCACCATCTTGATCACGCCGGCCACACCCGCCGCGGCCTGGGTGTGCCCGATGTTCGACTTCACCGAGCCCAGCCACAGCGGGCGCTCCGGGTCCCGGTGACGGCCGTAGGAGGCCAGAAGAGCCTGTGCCTCGATCGGGTCGCCGAGCTTGGTGCCGGTGCCGTGGCCCTCCACCGCGTCGACGTCGCCGGGCGTCAGGCCCGCGTCCGCCAGCGCCGCGGCGATCACCCGCCGCTGCGCCGGGCCGTTGGGCGCGGTGATCCCGGCGGACGCGCCGTCCTGGTTCACCGCCGAGCCGCGGATCACCGCGAGCACCCGGCGGCCGTTGCGCACCGCGTCCGACAGCCGCTCCAGCACCAGCACCCCGGCGCCCTCGGAGCAGCCGACACCGTCGGCCTCCGAGCTGAAGGCCTTGCACCGGCCGTCGGAGGACAACCCACGCTGCCCGCTGAAGTACACGAACATGTCCGGCTCGGTCATCACGGTCACGCCGCCGGCCAGCGCCAGCGAGCAGTCACCGCGGCGCAGTGCCTGCGCGGCCAGGTGCATCGCCACCAGCGAGGACGAGCAGGCCGTGTCGATCGAGACGGCCGGACCCTCCAGGCCCAGCGTGTAGGACACCCGGCCGGAGAGCAGGCTGCCGTCGCTGCTGCCCGGACCGTAGTCGTGGTACATCACGCCCGCGTAGACGCCGGTGCTGCTGCCGCGCAGCGACGCCGGCACGATCCGGGCCCGTTCCAGCGCCTCCCAGGAGGTTTCCAGCAGCAGGCGCTGCTGCGGGTCCATGCCGAGCGCCTCGCGGGGGGCGATCCCGAAGAAACCGGCGTCGAAGTCCGCCGCGTCGTACAGGAAGCCGCCCTCGCACGAGTACGTCTTCCCGGGTGTGCCGCGGACCGGCGAGTACAGCGCGTCCCGGTCCCAGCCGCGGTCGACGGGGAACTCGGCGATGGCGTCGACGCCGCCGTCGGCCAGGTCCGCCAGGCCCTCCGGCGTGGTCACCCCGCCGGGGTAGCGGCAGGCCATGCCGACGATCGCCACCGGCTCGGAGGCCGCGGCGGTCAGGCGCTCGTTCTCCCGGCGCAGCAACTCGTTGTCCAGCACCGACTGGCGCAGGGCCCGGACGAGCTTGTCGGTGGCAGCGGTCTCGGTCATCGGATACCTCCGTGGATACCGTCGGCTCCGGCCGGGAGTACGGATCGGGCCGGCGAGCGAGCCAGCGCTTCCCTGTCGAAGCGCCGTTGCACGTAGGAGAGGGCCTCCATCAGGCCCCCGGCTGTCAGCGCGCCGCCGTCCGGCCGCTGTTCGACGACCCCGGCCAGTGGCAGCGAGCCGAGCGCGGACCAGACCAGCCGGCCCTCGCCGTCCAGGCCCGCGCGGGCGCGGCCGGCGTTGTCGGGGTGCAGGCAGAACGGGATGTCCAGCAGTCCGCGGCGGAACGCCGACAGGAGGGCGTCGCCGAGGTCGGACGCGCCGTCGAGGACCGCGTCGATCAGGGTGAGCGCCTCCAGGTAGGTCTGGCCGCCGTCGCCGGGCTCAGGGCCCGGGGCCGCGGACGCGGCGGTGCGGGCGGCCAGTTCGAGGGCCTCGATGTTCTCGGCGACCGTCGGCAGGCGCAACGACTCGGCCACCGTCTTGACGATCAGCCGCTCGCTGCCGGTCCGCACCGCAAGCAGCGCGGCGTCAGCCAGCAGGCCGCGGGCGCCGTCCGGGGTCCCGGGGTAGACGCCCATGTAGGCGTAGACGACCACGTGCCAGTCGATGTCCGGCAGCAGCTCCGCGCAGAACCGGCGCAGCGCCCGGACCGCCTCGGCGTCCTGGTCGGCGTTGGTCTGCTGGGCGTAGCTCACCGAGATCGAACGCAGCCCGCGCGAACGGAAGAACAGCGCTTCCAGGACGCTGACGGCGACCAGCATGCTCGGCGGGCACAACTGACCCATCAGGCAGCCGCCGAAGGTCTCCAGGTGGGGTTCGAAGCCCGCGTGGGCGGTGGCTGCCAGCTCCTCGCAGGCCACCGACCATTCCCGGACCGACTCCGCCAGCGAAGTCCGGCCGTACGGCAGGCAGTACGAGACCGGGCCGCCCTCGGTGGCGTGGAAACCGCCGCGGATCATCCTGCGGAAGATCGCCAGCGGGCGTGGGGAGCCGTGCCGCACCTGGATCGGGAAGTCCGCGTCGGCCAAGCCGTCGACCACCTCGCGGGTCGTCTCGATGCTGTGGCTCAGCAGCGGGTAGCCGTTCAGCAGGTTGCCCTCGCGCAGGGCGCGGCCGGCGGACTCCAGGTCGCCGAGGCGGGTGTAGCTGTCCAGCGTCAGGGTCCCCACGGTGGTGGCCGCCGCGCCCTTCACCGCCAGCAGGCCCGCGCGCATCGCCGCGGCCTCGCCGAAGCCCATCCGCGGCTGCACCACCAGCTCCCCGGCTGCCCGTCGGGCCCGGACGAAGGCGCCGAGGCTCACGCCGGAACCACCGGGATCCCCGGCCCCGCCGACACGGCCGGTACCGCCGACACGGCGTGACGCGTCGGGCCGGCGGCGTCGGTCAGGACGGCGCCGGTCGCCGACGCGGCGGACCCCGCCGGGAGGGCGGTCTCGGCGGGGCCGTCCGAGAGGGAGGCGATCAGGGTGAGGAAGTCCTCGGTTCCGCCGGTGTCGTCGTACACGGCGTCGAAGCCCGCGGCCAGCAGTTCCTGGGCGCGCTCGGTGCGGCCGACTGCGGAGACTCCGAGCTTGCCCCCGATCACCACCGGCACCCGGGCGTTCTCGGGGCGGGCCCGCAGCGCTGTGATGGCCCGCAGCCCGTCCTGGTGGCCGTGCCCGTTGACGCTGCTGATCACCACCAGCGCGGGGCGCAGCTCGGCGCACCGGTCCACCAGCAGTCCGAGAGGGACGGCTGGTCCGAGGTTCAGTACCCGGAACCCGTGCTCCTCGATCAGCAGTTGCAGGAACACCAGGTTCCAGGTGTGCGCGTCGGACGGCAGGGTGCTGACGATGGCCAGCGGCGCCCCCGGACCGGGCGGGCCGACGAGGCCGCCGGCGGTGACGACCGTCGGTTCCGCGCCGGTCATGAGCGGCGGGGTACGGCGAAGGCCGCGTCGAGCAGTTCCGCGAGGGCCTTCGTCGCGTTCTTGCCGTGCGCGGTGAGCGGGAACTCCCGCACCACGTGGCACTTGGCGGGGACCTTGAGCGGCTCCAGTCGCTGCGCCAGCTCGCGGAGCACCACGTGGGGTGCCAGGTCGGACTCCACGCAGATGGCGAGGTCGCGCTCGTCGGTCGGCGGCACGACGCCGGCAGCGCGCACTCCCGGGATGTCCATCGCGGCGGCCTCGATCTCCAGGGTGCTCATCCGGATGCCCTTGCGCTTGAACATGTCGTCGCGCCGGCCCTGGAAGTACAGGTAGCCGTCCTCGTCGAGGCGGCCGCGGTCGCCGGTGTGCAGGCGCAGGCCGCCGGTGGCCGGGTCGGGGCGGAAGGTCAGCGCGCTGATCTCCGGCTTGCGCCAGTAGCCGGGCATGACGTGCGGGCCGACCGCGACGATCTCGCCGGTCTCGCCGGTCGGCACCGGCCTGCCGTCGGGGTCGAGGATCAGTACCCCGGTGCCGCGGATCGGCCGGCCGCAGGAGTCCGGGCGCTGGTGCTCCTCCTCCGGCGGCATGACCGAGACGCGCTTGCACTCGGTCTGCCCGTACTGGCGGACCACGGCCGCACCGGGAAACGCCTCGCGCAGTTTGTCGGCGGTCGAAGGCGGCAGCGCCGCACCGGTGTTGGTGAACATCCGGACCCGGTTGGCCGGTGCGGCGGCGTCACGGGACTCGCGCGCGGCCAGCGTGACGATCATGGTGGCGAAGGAGGGCACGATCGGCACGACCGTCGCCCCGACCTCGCGGATACGGCGCAGCAGCGTCAGGTCCGACTCGTCGCCGGCCAGCACGATCTCGCAGCCGGCGGCGGCGCACATCAGGACCTTGTACAGGCCGTAGTCCCAGGAGACGGGGAACCGGCAGAGGATCACGTCGTCGGCCCGGTAGCCGAGTTCTGCGACCAGTGCCCGGACGGCGAAGACCACCTGCGCGTGCGGTTCGATCACGCCCTTCGGCACCGAAGTGCTGCCCGAGGTGTAGACCAGGAAGGCGAGGTCCTGCGCGGTGGCGCCGGCGTACTCGAAGGACGCGCCCTCGGCGTGCAGCTTCTCGATCTCGGCCCAGGCGTCCTCGCGGTCGGCGCCGGTCAGCACCAGCTCGGGCTCGGCGCTCTCCACCACTGCGTGCAGCTGGTAGGGCTTGGTGTCGGGGTTGATCGGCACCAGCACGGCGCCGGCCCGGCTGACGCCGTACAGCATCGCGGCCAGGCGCCGGTCGGTCGGCCACTGCACCAGGACCCGGTCTCCGGGCTCGACGCCCCGGCCGTGCAGCCAGGCGGCCACGGCACGGCTGTGGTCGGCGGTCTCCCGGAACGTCCACACGCCGTCCGCGTCGCGCACCGAAGGAGCGTCGGGGCGCCCGGCCGCGGCGTCGTCCAGCAGCGTGTGGACGAGACCGCCACGCGGGGAGGGTTCGTAACTGTCCATGGTCACCTCTCGCACCGCGCGCTCCTCAGGGTCGGTGAGGAAGCTAGCGGGCGCGCCGGGATCGGCGGCACCCCTAGACCCCTACGTGCTCCCCGCCCGCGCACCGGGCGTATCCGGGCCGGGGGGTGGATGTTCGTCGCTGGTCGTACCGGATCGCCGGCCCTCATGAGTGGTTCGCGCGAACCGCGAGCGCCTTGCGGTCGATCTTGCGGTTGCTGTTCAGCGGAAGTTCGTCCAGGCGGTGGAAGCGCCTGGGCACCGCGCCGTCCGGGAGGATCCGGCGGAGTCGGCGGACCAGGTCGGCGGTGGAGACGCCGGTGGTGGTGTGGAAGGCCACGAGGACGGTGCCGCCCGGCCCTTCGGCGGCGACCGCCACCGCGTCCGGCAGCCCAGCCTCGCGCAGGGCATGTTCGACCTCGGCGAGTTCGATCCGCCAGCCCGCCACCTGGACCTGGGAGTCGAGCCGTCCCAGGTAGGCGAGCGCTCCTCCCGGCAGGGCCCGTACCCGGTCGCCGGTGCGGTAGCAGCGGGTGCCGTGCCGGTCGGAGAACCGTCCGGGCTCGTCGGCGGGGTCGAGATAGCCGCGGGCCAGCTGGGGCCCCGCGATGCACAGTTCACCCTCGGTCACCGTACCGTCGTCCAGCCCCTCGGCGAGCAGGAAGTGCTCGTGCCCGGCGTGCACCTCGCCGATGGGCACAATGCCGTTGACCGCCAGCGCCTCCGTCGCCGCCCCCTGCCACCGGTACGCGGCGATGGTGACGGTCAGTTCGGTGGGCCCGTACAGGTTCTCGACGGTGGAGGCCGGTGCCGCCGTCTGCCAGTCGTGGGCGTCGCGGCAGCGGAAGGCCTCACCGGCGAAGAAGCTCCAGCGCAGGCCGGGCAGCACGCCCGGGGTCAGGCCGCCCAACCGCCGGACCAGGTCGATCGCGCTGGGCGTGGAGAACCAGACGGTGACGCCCTTGTCCCGCAGGAAGCCCGGCAGGTCCCGGTAGGCGGTCGGCGGGATCGCGACGGCGGTCGCGCCGGCGCCCCAGGCGCAGAACAGGTCGAACAGCGCGCAGTCGAAGTTGAGGTCGAAGGCCTGCGAGAAGACGTCCTGCGGGGTGAAGTCGTAACGGGCGTCGAGCAGGCCGAAGTAGTGCTCGGTGTTGCCGTGGGTGATCACCACGCCCTTGGGTCGCCCGGTGGAGCCGGAGGTGAACAGGACGAACGCGGTGTCCTGGGACCGGACGTCGCGCGGCGCGTCCAGGGGGGTGCCCGGTGGCAGTGCGGGAAACGGCGTCGAGTCGTCGAGCCCGCCGTCGGGGGCGAGCACCGGGAGGGCCGCTGTCCCGGGGCCGCAGGCTTCGGCGAGCGCGGCGAGCGACTTGGCCCCTTCCCGGTCGACGAGGAGCGCGCTCACCCCGGCGGCGGCGATCATCTGGGCGGTGCGGGCCGCGGGGAAGTCCGGGCGCAGCGGGACGACGGCCGCGCCGGCGGCGAGCGCCGCCAGAATCCCGCAGTACCCGGTGGCGCTCTTGCCGACCAGCACGCCGACCGCGCCCTGCCGCGCACCGGCCCGCGTCGTCGCCAGCGCGCCGCCCCATCGCAGGGCGAGTTCGTGCGCCTGCGCGTAGCTGACCGTCCGGTCCGCGGCGCGGACCGCCTCTCCGTCACCGCGGGCCGCGAGTCCGCGCAGGAACCGGGCGTACAGTCCGTGCGGCGCGGGCCGGGTCGTCGGGTCGGTCATGGGGGTCCTCCGGTCAGTTCGGCCGGCTGCCGCCGGGCGGGTAGGGGGCGGCGGCCACGGGCCGGGGCGGATAACGTCCGGACGAACGTCACAACACCCCTTTTCACGAACCCGGAGCAGCCATGTGGGATGACTTCGAGAAGACGGTCCGGCCGTTTCTGCCCTACCTGCCCGACGACGAGCCGCTGGAGGCCGACGCCGAACTGCGCGATCTCGGGCTGGACTCGCTGGCCACGGTGGAGCTGCTCTCGGTGCTGGAGGACCGGTTCCAGGTCCGCTTCCGCGACGACGCCCTGAGCCTGGAGAACTTCCGCACGCCGGCCGTACTCCTGAAGACGCTGTCCTCGGCGCTGGAGCAGGCCGCGTCCTGAACCTGCGGTCCAGTGCCGCGCCGGCCAAGGTTTGCCCCGTCGCGACGCCCGGTACGCACGCTCGCCGCATCGGCCGGAAGCCCGAGTACGTCCGGTACGACAACGCGGCGAGCGTGCGTGCCGGGCGCCGCCGGACAGGCGGGACTTTCACAACACGCTTTAGCCCCGCCCCCGGCATCGGAGGCGGGGCTCAGCCCTTGCGGCGGGGCCGCAGGGCCAGTCGTGGGTCGACGGGAAGCACCTCGAAGGCGTTCTTGGTGGCCGGGACCCGGCCGAACAGGCTGTCCGGTCCGAACACGCCGACTTTCCCGATGCCCATTTCGCGCAACGCGTCCACGGCCTGCGGCCAGTGCACCGCCCGCACGATGCCGTCCAGCAGCATGGTCCGGATGCCGTCGCCGCCGCGCAGCACCGTCCCGTCGTGGTCGTCCACGACGGGGAACGCGGGGTCGGCGAACTCCAGTCGGCCGAGGACCCGTTCCTCGGCGAGGTCGCGCAGGCCGGCGAAGGCCATGGAGTGCATGGGCGGCCGCATGCTGTACAGCGACAGGCCGCCGAAGCCGCGGATCTTCTTCTCCAGCCATTCGAGGTTGTGCTCGCGCAGCGAGAGCATGTAGAGGTCCTGGTCGATGTGGCAGGAGACCTCGCTCCACTCCCCGAGGACGTCCAGCTCCCCTTGTATTTCGGTGATTTGCTCACCATCAATACGGGCGAAGGAGTGCGTGACCACGTCCTGGCACTCGGTGGCGAAGAACTCGTCCATGCAGTGCGAGAGTTCCGCGGTCATCCAGACCGCGTCCTCGAAGGGCAGCGAGCCGCAGAACGCGGCCAGCGGCTTTCCGCCGAAGCTGGGTCCGACGCCGGCGGTCACCTCGAGGCCGAGCTCGGCGACGGCCCATTCGGCGAGCGCCACGCAGGTGAGCATGAACGCCACCTGGGCGTCCTCGCTGTAGTCGTCCTCGGCGCTCTCCAGGCCGTCCAGCACGGAGTGACCGAGCCTGCGGTCCGCCTCGGCCAGCCGGCGGCGCGCCACCGGGTTGACGATCAGGAACCGGGCCAGGTCCGCGTACTTGACCGGGTTCATGCCGGGGAACAGCGCGGCGGTGTCGGTGTGCTGGGGGTCCATGCGGGTCATCCCTTCTCGACGGCGAGCAGGAACTCGGCGAGCACGCGGAAGAAATTCGCCGGTTCCTCCAGGTGGGGCAGGTGACTCGACTCCTCGAAAATCACCTGGCGGGCGCCCGGGACGAGCTCGTGGAACGGCCGCACGACCTCCTCGGTCGCCTCGTCGTGCCGGCCGGACAGCACCAGCGTCGGCACGTTGATCCGCGGCAGCAGGTGTTCGACCGTCACGTCCCGCAGCGAGCCGACGACGTGGAACTCGCTGGGGCCGTTCATCGCGTGGTACACGGTGGGGTCGTTGACGATCTCCATGAACGAGGCGTGGTAGTCCCGCGGCCACGGGTCGAGCCGGCACACGTGCTTGCGGTAGAACACCCGCATGGCGTCGGTGTACTCGGAGGTGCCGGTGGTCCCCGCCCTCTCGTGGGCCCGCAGCACGGCGTCGACCCCGGCGGGCAGCGCGGCCCGCAGCAACTCCATCTCGGAGCGCCAGGTGACGTACGAGGCGGGGGCGTTGGCGAGGATCAGTCCACGCAGGCCGACGGGCCGCCTGGAGGCGTACCGGGCGGCGAGCAGGCCGCCCCAGGACTGCCCGTACAGGATGTGGTTCCCGGCGACGCCGAGGCCGGTCAGCAGGTTGTCGAGCTCGTCGAGGAACAGCTCCGGCGTCCAGAACTCGGCGGGTGCGTCCGGCAGGTGGGTGGAGCCGCCGTTGCCGAGCTGGTCGTAGTGGACGACCGGCCAGCCGCCGACCGCCATGGAGCCGAGGTTGCGCAGGTAGTCGTGGGTGCTGCCGGGGCCGCCGTGCACCACCACGAGCGCCGGGCGGCCGGCACCGGGCGTGCCGGAGATCTGGTACCAGGTCTCGTGGTCACCGAACGGGAGCCGCCCCTTGACCACGGGGATCTTCTGGCGATTCGTCATCTCAGATGGTCCTGACCGGAGTTCGCCGATGCGAGTCGGGCGCCGATGTCCAGCACCAGGTCCATCTCGTGGCGTTCCAGGTAGAAGTGCCCGCCGGAGAACAGGCGGTGCTCGAAGGCCGCGCCGGTGGCCGCCGACCAGGACAGCAGTTCCTCGATCGGCACCTCGGGGTCGGAGGTCCCGCCGTAGGCCGTCATCGGGACGGGCAGCACCCGCGCCGGGTCGGGCCGGTAGTCGGCGACGAGCTTGAAGTCGGCCCGCAGCGCGGGCAGCAGCAGGTCGCACAGGTCGGGGTCGGCGAAGACCTCCGGCCGGCTCTGGCCCAGCTTCACGACCTCCGCGATCAGCTCCTCGTCGGTCGCGGGGGCGATCGGGGACGCTTCGACGAGCGCCCGCGGCGACTGCCGTGCCGAGACGAACAGCCGGCGGACGTCGGCGCCGGGCACCTCGTTCAGCCGCAGCGCGACCTCGTGCGCCACCGACGCGCCCATGCTGTGTCCGAACAGCGCAAGCGGCCGGTCGGTCAGCGGCAGCAGCGCCGCGACCAGCGCGGCGACCAGCTGGTCCATCCGCTCCACGGAGCGCTCCCGCAGCCGGCTCTCGCGGCCCGGGTAGCAGGCGGCCAGCACGTCGATGTCGGCCGGCAGCCGCAGTGGCCAGGTACGGAAGGCGCTGGCCGCTCCCCCGGCATGCGGGAAACAGACCAGCCGCAGCCGCGGGTTGCGTACCTGCCGGTAGGGGCGCAGCCAGGTCTCGTCGACGCTTCCGGTGACCCGCCGGCCGGTCATGACGTCGTTCACGCCGCCCACCCCGCGACGGTGGCAGCCCGCAGTTCCTCGGTGACGATCCCGACCACCGCCGGTGCCTTGGCCTCCAGGTAGAAGTGGCCGCCGTCGAAGAAGTGGGCGGCGCCCCCGGCCGTGGTGTGCCCGTGCCAGGCGCGGGCCTCCTCCATCGTCACTCGCAGGTCGTCGGTGGCGGCGAGCACGGCGATCGGCGCGGTGATCCGCGCGTTCGCGGCCTGGCGGTAGGTCTCGATGGCCTTGTAGTCGTTGCGCATCGCGGGGAGCAGCATCGCCAGCAGTTCCGGTTCGGACAGCACCCGGGAGTCGGTGCCGCCCATGCTGCGCAGTTCCTCGACGACGCCCTCGTCGCCGCGCAGGTGGACGCCGTCGTCGCGGACCCGGCTGGGGGCGCGACAGCCGGACGCGAAGAGCACCGCGGGGCCGGGGCGACCGCTGTCCTGGAGCCGCAGGGCCACCTCGAACGCGACGATCGCTCCCATGCTGTGGCCGAAGAACGCCGTCGGCCCGTCGGGCTCGCCGGTACGTTCCTCGCGCGCGCCGCGTTCGGCCTCGAACTCGGCGGCGATCCGGTCGGCCAGCTCCGTGATGCTCGCGACCAGTGGTTCGGCCCGTCTGTCCTGGCGTCCCGGGTACTGCACGGCCACCAGGTCGAACTCCGGCGCCATCATCGCCGACATCGGGTGGAAGTACGTGGCTGCGCCACCCGCGTGGGGGAAGCAGTACAGGGTGGTGCGGGCGCCGGGTGCCGGGTGGTAGCGCCGGAACCACAGGTCCTGCGATGACGTCATGTGCGTGCCTTTCCGGATAGGGCGCGAGACGCCGCGACGGCGTCCGCGATCGCGCGCGCCAGCTCGCCCGGATCGGTCTGTGGGACGGGCGGGGCGTCCGGCCGGTCCGGTACGAGCGACACCAGGCAGCCGACCGCGGCGGCGAGGTCGGACGCCGACAGCCGCCGCAGCCCGGACTCGCACGCGGCGAGCAGCAAGCCGGGGGTGGCGAGGTTGTTGCTGAGGTTGTGTTCCAGGGCGTGCAGGTAGGTGGCGCCCAGGGCGTCCGCGTCCTCGAACCGGACCTCGATGTCCGGGTAGGACAGCGGGACGATGATCGCCTTCGGGTTCATGCCGGCCAGCTCGTCGGCGGCGACCGGCGCCCCGGACAGGCCGAGCAGCAGGTCGGCGCCCCACAGCGCGGCGGCCAGCGGGCCGCGCATGCCTTCGGGGTTGGTGAGCTCGGCCAGCGCGGTCTTCTCCGCGTTCATGCCGGGGCGCCCGCGGTACAGCAGGCCGCGGGAGTCCACCACCCGGAGCTCGCCGAGGCCGAGGTGGTGCAGCAGCCGGGTGGTGGCCGAGCCGGCGGCGCCGGCGCCGGCGACCACGGCGCACAGGTCGTCGGGGGTGCGTCCGCTGCGGGCTGCCGCGGTGTGCACCACGGCCGCGGCCATGACGGCGGTGCCGTGCTGGTCGTCGTGCAGCACCGGGCAGTCGAGCGTGTCGGCCGCGAGCCGTTGGATCTCGAAGCAGTGCGGCGCGGCGAAGTCGACCAGCAGGACCGCGTCGTAGCTGGGCCGCAGCAGCTCCAGCAGGCGGACGGCTTCGGCGGGACCGGTCGGGACGGAGGTCAGCGGGACGGCGCGCATGCCGGTGGCCCGCTCCAGCACCGCGCACTTGCGCGCCAGAACCGGGCGCACGGCCTCGGCCCCGAGCGCGCCGCGACTCAGCACGGACGAGCCGTCGCTGAACACCAGCACGGTGCGGGGCCGGGGCCGGCCGCGGTGGCCGGCCGCCAGGCTCAGCACCTCGCGCGTGACCTCGGCGAGCGATCCCCGATCGGCGGCCATCACTACTCCGCGAACAGCGGGCGCAGGTCGCTGCGTCGCATCTTCCCGGGGCCGGCCGGGAACTCGGCCACCACGCGGAGCTTGGACGGCGTCAGGTGCGGCGGCAACTGGACCCTGAGCTCGCGCAGCAGCCGGGCCTCGTCGGCGGCGCCCCGGGGACTGATCACGGCGACGCAGATCTGCTCGCCCAGGCTCTCGTCCGGCATGCCGCAGACCCTGGCCTGCTCGATGTCCGGGTGCTCCTCCACCAAGGACTCGACCACCGCCGGGACCACGGTCTCGCCGCCGCGCTTGATCGCCTCGGAGTCGCGGCCGAGCACGGCCACGGCGCCGTCGGCGCGTACCACGCCCAGGTCGCTGGTCTGGTACCACTCACCGGGTCCGACCGGGTCGTGGCCGAGGTAGCCGAGCATCACGTTCGGTCCGCGCACCCGGATCCGGCCGGATTCGCCGGGCGGGGTCGGGCGGCCGTCCTCGCCGAGGGTCTCGACCTCGACCCCGAGTTGCGGCGGCATCCAGCCGGGCTCGCCACCGGCGCCGTGCACCTGGGTGCAGACGTGGCCGGGGACCTCCGTGAGCGCGTACGCCTCGATCACCGGTGCGCCGAACGCCTGCTGCATCGCGGCCTTCTCGGCCGCCGGCAGCGCCTCGGAGGTGGACCGGATCACCCGCGGCCGGAAGTCCTCGAACCACTGCGGCCAGGACCGCTCGGCCACCAGCAGCGAGCGGTGCAGGGACGGCGCGGCGGAATACCAGGTGCTCTCGCGGCGCAGGCCCTCCTGGAGGAAGTCGAGGTCCTTGGAGTCGAGGATGACGAAGCCGCCGCCGCTGAACAGCGGCGCGAGCACCCCGGCGGTGATCCCGTGCCCGTGGTGCAGCGGCATCATCGACAGGCCGAGGTCGGCCGGCGTCAGGCCGAGCGAGCCGGCGATGAACCGGCCCGCGGCGACCAGGTTGCGGTGCGCCAGGCGCACCCACTTCGGGTCGCCTGTGGTGCCGGAGGTGCACAGCAACAGCGCGGGGTCCTCCGGCGAACGCACCGGGAGCGCCGCGGCTTCGCCGGGCTTCAGCGCCTCCAGGTCACTCACGTCGACGAGCACCGGCGCCTCGTCCTCGCACGGCACCGCCGTCACCAGGGCGGCGATCTCGAACGGGCCTTCGGGCAGCCCCGCGGCGTCGGCCGCCGCGAGCACCGCAGTGCCGTAGCAGGCGGCCGCGAGCAGCGCGACCACCGACGCGGCGTCCTGGCCGACCCGGACGGCGATCGTCGCGCCGGGCTCCACCCCGGCCGCGCGCAGCGTCGCGCAGACGGCCGCGACGGAGCCGAGCAGCCGCCCGGCGTCCAGCGGTTCGGCGCACAGGTCGTCGATCAGCGTCGCGGCGGTGTCGGGGGTGACGGCGGCGGCTGCGGCGGTGGCACCGCTGTCAGCGCCGCCGAGCGAGCGGAAATAGCCGTCCAGGGTGTCGTAAGGCACGTCGAGCACGGCGGGCAGGGTCGTCTCCCTCACGGCTCAGCCCCCCGGCGCCGAACCGCCGCCGGCGGCGAACTCCTCGGCCCACATCGCCTCGGCGACCTCGCGGGCGAACCCGGAGCCATCGGCGGCGAGGTGCTCGCGGATCTCGCGGCGGGTGGGCTCGGGCTGCTCCTGGCTGAGCTTGAACATCGCCTCGACCGAGGTGATGTGCACCCGGAAGGCCCGGACCCCGTGCTGGATCCGCCGGAAGTAGTCGAGCGAGTCGCTCATGTCCCAGCCGGTGCCCGCGACCTTCTCCAGCTCGCGGACGGTGGCGGTGACCACGTCGAAGACCGGTCGGCCCTCGGGCAGCGCCTCGATCCGGCCGCGCACGTGGACGGTGACGAAGTTCCAGGTCGGCGCGGCGGGCCGCTTCTGGTACGCGGTCGGGGAGATGAAGGCGTGCGGACCCTGGAAGACCACCAGGACCTCGCCGTCCGTCCCGGCCTCGATGGCGTCCCAGTGGTCGTTGACCCGGTTCATGTGGCCGAGCAGCGAACCGCCGACCAGGGTCGGGCCGGCCTCGTCGGAGGCCGCATCGGTCTCGGGGCTGTCGCCGAGCCGCTCGATGATCACCGGGGCGTGGGTCGCGAACGGCGTCCCGGCCCCGTTGCTGCACACCAGGGCCAACGGGTGGCAACGCACCGCCTCGACGACGTCGTTCGGGCGCCGCGCCGCGTAGATCGGAGGAACCAGCATCAGAGCGTCACCTTCCGGTCGATGTCGGACGCCGCGCGGGCGAGGCCCCGCACGAGAGAGTTCGCGATCTCTCCGTTGCGCACGGCGGTGTTGGACAGCAGCGACGCGGACAGGCCGTGCGAGTGCTCGGTGCCGCCCTGCAGGTAGATCCCGGCCTTCAGCTCGGGGTCGGTGACCAGGCGGTAGTCCCGCTCGACCCGCAGCCGGCCCCGCTCGTCGCGCAGGCACAGGCCGGCGGCCTCGCCGAGCAGCGTCGCCGGGTCCATCGGCGTGTAGCCGGTGGCGCAGACCAGCAGGTCCACGTCCAGCTGGTCCACCTCGCCGGTGCGCAACGACTCCACGGCCACCCGGGTACGCGGCCCGTGGTGCTCGACCGACAGCGCGCGGCTGAGGTTCAGGAACCGCAACCGGGGGCGGCGGACGACCTCGTCGGCGTAGTGGCGCGCGTACAGGTCACGGATCAACTCGTCGTCGACGACCGAGTAGTTGGTGTTCTTGTGGTAGTGCCAGACGGCGTCCTTCGCCTCCTGGGAGGAGAAGTAGAAGTCGTCCACGGTGTCGGGGTCGAAGACCTGGTTCGCCAGCGGCGTCGCATCGGCGATGCTGTAGCCGACCGGCGACAGGATCGCGTACACGTCGGCGTCCGGCAGGTTGTCGTACAGGTGGCGGACGACCTCGGCGGCGCTCTGACCGGCGCCGACGACCGCGACGCTGCGCAGCCGCTCCGGGTCCGCGCTCTGGAACCTGGTCAGGAACTCCGAGCTGTGCCATACGCCTTCGCCGCGTTCGAAGCCCTCGGGCATCTTGGGCACCAGGCCGGTGGAGACCACCACGTTCCGGGCCTGCACGACCCGGGTGGCACCGGCGGCGCCCTCGCGGACCTCCAGCCGAAGCGTGTCCAGGACGCCGTTCTCCGAGCGGACCGGCTGCACGGAGACGACCTCGGAGCTGTACGTCACGTACTTGGTGAACTGCGCCTCGACCCAATCGAGGTAGTCGTGGAACTCGCGGCGGCTCGGGAAGAACTCGGTGCGGTTCGCGAAGGCGGCCAGGCGTCCCGCCGAGTGCAGGTAGGACACGAAGCTGTAGGGAGAGTGCGGGTTCCGGAAGGTCACCAGGTCCTTCAGGAAGGAGATCTGCATGTTGGCTCCGGGCAGCAGCATGCCCCGGTGCCAGCCGAGTGCGGCCTGCTTCTCGAAGAAGGCCGCGTCCACCACGGGTCCGTCGGACGCCGTGCCGAGCTCGTCGAGAGCGATCGCGAGCGACAGATTGGAGGGGCCGAATCCTATTCCCGCCACATCATGCGTTTTCATTCCGTCGACTCGCATAGATCATGACTCCCGTCGTCAATTTCGAGCACAGTATTGAGCGGCTTGCGAAACGGTCAAGGATTGCGCGGGTGCGCACGCGACCAGCACCGGTCGCGGCCGGTGAACGGCGGTCACGGGAAAGGTGTCCAAGCGTGTTTCGAGAGGGGCGCCGTCCGACCGGAGGGCGGGTCAGGCGGCGTCGGGCAGTGCGTCGCAGGGCGGAAGAACATCCGCATACCGGATGTACGCGAATGTTCCGACAACGCGGCGAGGTGCCGTGACTGCCGTCGCACACCCGCCGGGAATTGCGGGACAACCCTCAGGGGTCACGGAATTCACCGCGACCCCGCACGGCCATTCACCCAAGGATTGTCCCGCAATTCGTGGTGGATCAGGGCGCGGCGTCAGATGCGGTGCGCCGCAAGGCGGAGGGGCGTCCGCATACTGGCTGTTTGCGGACGTTCCGACAACGCGGCGAGGTGCCGTGGCTGACGCCGCGCACCCGCCAGGAATTGCGGGACAACCCTCAGGAATTCGAAGATCTTGTCGCGATGAGCGCGACAGCATTCCGGGAGGGGCCGGACGGGCGGAAAGACGCTGTGCGGAATACGGACCGCGGCCGGCCCGCCTCCTTCGTCGTCCGCCCGTCCGGCTCACCGGCTCAGCCCTGGTCGGCGAGCATCGCGTTCATCGCCACGGCCATCACCTGCGTGTACTCCGGCATGTGCATGTCGTTGTGGGTGCAGGCGACCTCGTGCTCGGCGATGGCGCCGGTGATGTTGCCCTGCCACTTCTCCCGCCCCGGCATGTCGCCCGCGTCCCGGCCGAGCATCGCCGTGAACACCAGCGCGTCGCCGCCGAACACCGGGGAGGTGAAGGACTGCAGGTGCTCATGGTGCTCGGTGATGATCTCGGTGGCGATGTCGACCAGTTGCAGGTAGTCGTCACCGCCCCGCATGGCGCTGAAGTACCGCTCCATCTCCATCCGCATCAGCCGCTCGAAGTCGTCACGCTGGAAGGCGTCCGGCACGCCGTGACGCGGCGCGGCGTCCAGCAGCGCGAGCATCCCGACCGGTTTGCCGAGCGCCTCCAGCTTCGCGGCGACCGCGTGCGCGACGACGCCACCGAAGGAGTATCCGAGCAGGTGGTACGGGCCCTCCGGCTCGGTCCGCAGGATCTCCTGGAGATAGTCCTCGGCCATCTCGTCGATGGACCCGGGCAGCGGTGCCACACCGTCGAAGCCGCGGGCCTGGATGCCGTAGACCGGCCGGTCCACCAAGCTCGCCGACAGCCCTAGGTAGGCCCAGCTCAGACCGCCGCCGGGGTGCAGGCAGAACACCGGCTTGCGCTCGCCGTCGGACTTGATGGGCAGCACCACCGCGAACGGGTCCGCGGCCTCGGTCCCGGTGTCGGGGCGCAACCGGGCGGCCAGCTTCGCGACGGTCGGCGCCTCGAAGACGGCCCGCAGCGGCAGTTCCACGCCCAGGGCACCGCGGATCCGGCTGATCAGCCGGGTGGCGCGCAGCGAGTGGCCGCCGAGGGCGAAGAAGTCGTCGTCGACGCCGACCCGGTCCACGCCCAGCACCTCGGCGAAGACCGCGGCCAGCACCTCCTCCTCCAGCAAGCGCGGCGCGCGGTAGGCGTTGCCGGTCATCACGGGCGACGGTAGAGCCGCCTTGTCGAGCTTGCCGTTGGGAAGCAGCGGCATCCGGTCCATCACCACGAACGCGGTCGGCACCATGTAGTCCGGCAGCCGCTCGGCCATGAACTCGCGCAGGCCCGACAGGCGGTTCCCGGCGTCCGGGTCGCTGACGAACGCCGACAGGGCGCCGATCTCCTCGCCGGGCACGAAGACGTCCGCGAGCGGAAGTTCCGCACCCGGCCGCAGCAGCACCGCGTCGTACCGGCCCGGGAGCGCCGACCAGGTGAGCACCGCGCGGTAGCCGAGTTGCTCGGCCAGCCGCCGGCACGCGGCCGGGCCGAAAGCCTCCGGGTCGGCCTCCCGCCGCGCCACGTCGGCGGCCGGCCGGTAGCCGGCCGAGGCGTCCAGGCGGCGGACGATGTCGACCATCGGCCGGACCTCGGGCAGCGGGATGCCGGTCAGGCGCAGGCTGTCGGGGCATTGCTCGGACAGAATCCGACGCAGCACCTCGGGTGATCCGACTCCGTCGTAGGCCAGCGGCGTCACACCGGCCAGCGACCGAACCTCGGCCGGCTCCTTCCGCAGCACCACCTCGTAGCGGTAGCGGCTCAGCTCGTTGGCGGCCTCCATGTCCTTCAGCCGGATGTCCACCGCGCCGATCTCGGGCAGCAGTCGCGGCAGCGCCGTGAAGAACTCCGGCGCCAGCAGCAGCTCGCGCTCGGCCAGGATCTCCAGGCGTACCCGGTCGCGGAGTTGCTCGACCGTGGTGTCGGTGTCGGCGCGGGCCAGCTGGATCTCCGTGGCGAACTCGCGCAGCAGGTTGTTGTTGCGGATGTCGCCGAGGTAGATCGCGCCGCCCGGGGCCAGTGTCTTCAGCGCCTTGCCGATGACGTCGATCAGGTAGCCGGCGTTGGGGAAGTACTGCACGACGGAGTTCACCACGACGGTGTCGAAGTACCCCTGCGGCAGGTCGTCGATGTCGTCGGCGCGCCTGGTCTTGAGGGTGACCCGGTCGGCCAACGACGCGTCGAGGCGGGCTATCTGCGCGGTCAGCGACTCGATGGTGGCGCGGGAGAAGTCGACCGCCCAGTATTCGTCGACCTGTGGGACCACCGGTGCCATCAGCAGACCCGAGCCGACGCCGATCTCCAGCACCCTCGACGGCGCCAGGGACATGATGGTGTCGACCGCCGCGGCCCGCCATTGCCGCATCTCGGCCGGCTCGATCGGCGCTCCGGTGTAACTGCTGTGCCAGCCTTGGAAGTTCTCACCGAACTCCACGCCGTCCAGCGGGGCGGGAACCTCGTTGTCCTCGGCGATGTACGCCTCCTTGTTCGCATACAGGTCGTCGTACACCGCCTCCCACTGGTCGACCGACGCGGCCTCGGAGCCGTCCTGGCGGACCGGGGAGATGACCTTGTCCGGCACCAGGTAGCCGACCAGGTCCTTGGCGCCGGGCGTGGCGTCGGACTCGCGGGCGACGACCACCGCCTGGGCGACCGCCGGGTGCGCGGCCAGCACCGCCTCGACCTCGCCGGGCTCGATCCGGAAACCACGGATCTTCACCTGGTCGTCGCTGCGCCCGGCGAACACCAGGTCGCCGTCGGCGGTCCAGCGCACCCGGTCGCCGGTGCGGTACATCCGGCCGCCCGACGGGTCGAACGGGTCGGCGACGAACCGCGACGCCGTCAGGTCGGGGCGGCCCCGGTAGCCACGGCTGACGCCGGTTCCGGCGACGTACAGCTCGCCGACCACACCCGGCGGCACCGGTACCAGGCCCGGAGCGAGCACGTAGGCGCGGGTGTTGGGCAGCGGACCGCCGATCGGGACCGAGCCGCCGGCCAGCCAGTCGGCCGACGCCGCGTCCCGCACGACGTAGTAGGACGAGTCGACGGTGATCTCGGTCGGGCCGTAGGCGTTGACCACGGCAACGCCGGGGTGGTGCTTCTGGAACTCCTCGACGACCCGGGGCGACACCGCGTCGCCGCCGGTCACGATCCGCCGCAGCGCCTTCATGTAGTGCTTGTGGTTACGTCCGGCGAGCTCCTCCAGCAGGACCGGCACGGCGAAGGCCGCCGTGACCTGCTCGCCGTCGATGACCCGGACCAGGGCGTCGATGTCGCCGCTGTCGGACGGGCCGATGACCAGCGCGCCGCCGGCGATCAACGCCGGCCAGGTCTCGAAGGCCGAGGCGTCGAAGGCGATCGAGGACTGCAACAGGGTCCGGCCGCCGGGCTCCGGCCAGCCGTGCCGCGCCATGTCGAGCGCGTTGCGGTGGGTGATGGCCACGCCCTTGGGCGTACCGGTCGAGCCGGAGGTGTAGATGACGTACGCCAGGTGGTCGGGGCGTACCGTCCGCGCGGCCCGCAGCCGGCTGCTCTGCCCGGCGTCCGCCGGAGCGTGCTCGCGGTCCAGGAAGACCAGCGGAGCGCCGGTCCCGGGCAGCACCGCCGCCGTCTCACGGTCGGTCAGCACCACGGCAGGGGCGGCGTCGGAGAGGATGAACGCCACCCGCGGACCGGGGTACTGCGGATCGATCGGCAGGTAGGCTCCGCCGGCCTTGAGCACCGCGAGCAGCGCGACCACGTACTCCGCCGAGCGGCGGGTGGCGACGGCGACCACCCGGTCCGGGCCGACGCCGTGCGCGCGGAGTTCGGCGGCCAGGCCGTCGGCCAGCGCGTCGACCTCGGCGAAGGTCAGGGTCCGAGGGCCGTCGACCACCGCGGCGGCGTCGGGCGTGGTGGCTGCCACCGTCTCGAAGGCCTCGATCAGCGTGGTGTCCTGGACTTCGAGCTCCGTGTCGTTCCACTGCCCGAGGACCAGGTCCCGCTCGGCACGGGTGACCACCTCCACCGCGCCGACCGCCACGTGCGGGTCGGCGGTGATCTGCTCCAGCACGCGCAGGTAGCGCTCCCCGATCCGCTCGATCGCGTCCTCGTCGAACACGGCCAGCTGATACTGCAGGGACAGCCGCAGCGGGTCGGGCGCGGCCATCAGGGTCAGCGGGTAGTGCGTGCCGTCGACCGGGGTGGAGCGGCTGATGGTCAGCCCGGAGTCGCCGATCGGCTGGGTCAGGGCGTTGTGGTCGATCGGGTAGGACTCGAATCCGACGATGGTGTCGAACAGCGTCGGCAGGCCCACGTCCTTCTGGATGTCGACCAGGCCGTGGTGGTGGTGGTCCAGCAACGCGGCTTGGCGGTCCTGGAGCTCGGTGAGCACCTCGGCGAGCGTCGAACCGGAGTCCAGTCGGACCCGCACCGGCAGGGTGTTGATGAACAGGCCGATCATCTCGTCCACGCCCGGGACGACCGGGGGGCGGCCGGAGACCGTCATGCCGAACAGCACGTCCTCGCGCGCCGTCAGCCGGCCCAGCAGGATCGCCCAGGCACCCTGCACCACGGTGTTGACCGTGACGCCCAGGTCCGCGGCGCGGCGGATCAGGGCACGGGCGGCGTCCGCGGACAGACCGACCTGGAAGCGGCCCATACCGTGGTCGGTGTCGGCCTGCCGGGAGCGGGGCGCCAGCAGCGTGGGCTCGGTGACTCCGGCCAGCTCGTCGGTCCAGACCCGCACGGACAGCTCGCGGTCCTGCTTCGACAGCCACAGCAGGAAGTCCCGGTAGCCCGCCGGCTTCGGGAGCTGGGAGGCGTCGCCCTCGACCACGTACAGGCCCATCAGGTCCTGCATCAGCAGCGGTGTCGACCAGCCGTCGAACAGCAGGTGGTGCGCCATCAATACGAGTTCCGAGCGGCGGTCGGAGGTGCGGATCAGCTTCATCCGCACCAGTGGGGCCGCGGTCACGTCGAAGTGGTCACGCCGGTCCTCGGCCAGCAACTCCTCCAGGCGCGCGGGCCGCTCCGTCTCCGGCACCTCACGCAGATCCAGTTCCTGCCACGGCAGGTCGACCCGGCTCGGGACGATCTGGATCGGCGTGCCGTCGGTGGCGAAGGCGTACGACACCCGCAGGTTGGCGTGCCGGTCCAGCAGCGCCTGCCCCGCCCGCCGCATCCGCTCGGAGTCGAGCAGACCGTCGACGTGCATCACGAACTGCATCTGGTAGGGGTCCAGTTCGCGGCCGGAGAGCATCGCGTGGAAGAGCAGGCCCGCCTGCATCGGCGTCAGCGACCAGACGTCCTCGACGTTCGGGTGCCGGGCCTCCAGCACGCTGATCTCCAGCTGGGACAGCGGCACCATCGGCAGGTCGGACGGGGTCAGGCCGCCGGCGCCGGGGGCGGCGACGTGCCGGGCCAGGCCGGTCAGCGCCGCGGCCCACCGGTCGGCCAGGTCCTGCACGTCGGCACGGGTCAGCACCCCGGTGGGATAAGCGAAGCGCGCGCTCAGCGCCGGGCCCTGCGCGGAATCGGTGACGGCGGCGGTGATGTCCAGGGTGTGCGCCGCCGGCATGTCGGCGTCGAAGGCCGCGGTCACGTCCTGCACGGTGGTCACCGGCGTCCAGCCAAGGCCGCGGATCTCCTCCGGCAGCTCCGTCCCGGACAGCCGGCCCAGGTAGTTGAAGGCGATCTGGGCGGTCGGCAGGGCGGCCAGATCGGCGGAGGTCTCGGGGTTCAGGTAGCGCAGCAGGCCGTAGCCGACTCCCTTGTCCGGGACCGTGCGCAGCTGCTCCTTGACCAGCTTGACGGTACGGCCGGCCCAGCTGCCGCCCGCGATGGAGTCCTCGACATCCATGCCGGCCACGCTGATGCGCACCGGGTGGATCGTGGTGAACCAGCCGAGGGTGCGGGACAGGTCCGCGCCAGGAACGACGTCCTCCTCACGGCCGTGGCCCTCCAGGTTCA